>CAYZKM010000036.1:0-17766 GCA_964478525.1 uncultured Bifidobacterium sp. | reverse complement strand
ACAATAGGATAGCGCGCGCTGACCGTTCACGGTCAGCCGGAAAGCGCGCTAGACCTGCCGTATCGTCGGGCATGCCACCCAGAACTGCGTGCCCGACGGACGCAGCGATGCCAGCTGTGCCGTGACCTCGCCGGCGATATTCCAAGGCAGGATCACCAGGTCGTCGGGCGGGGCGTTGTGCAGCACCTCGGGTGAGACGATCGGCACGTGGCTGCCCGGCATCAGCCGGCCCTGCTTGGCCGGGCTGCGGTCCGCCACATACAGGATGTCCCGATCGGTCACGCCGCAGCTGTTCAGGAAGGTATTGCCCTTCGCGGCGGCGCCATAGGCGGCGACCCGTCGCCCCGCCATGCGCCGTTCGGCCAGGAAGCGGCGGAATCCCGCCTGCACCGCGGCCACTTTCGGGGCGAAGTCCACATATCCGTCGGGATCGTTCAGCCTGGCCCGCTTCTCGGCCGCCCGCACGGCCCGCAGGCCCGGGCGTGTCGAGTACGGACCGCCGGCATGACATGCGAAAACCCGCAGCGATCCGCCATGGGTCGGCAGCCGTTCCACATCGAATGCGCGCAGCCCGGTCGAGCGCAGCACGCGCTCCACCACCAGCAGCGAGAGATAGGAGTAGTGCTCGTGATAGATGGTATCGAACTGCACCTGCTCCAGCAGGTTCAGCAGATGCGGGAACTCGAAGGTCGCGACGCCGTTTGGCCGCAGCACCGCCGAGAAGCCGGCGGCGAAACCGAAGATATCGGGCACATGCGCCAGCACGTTGTTTGCCGCGATCAGGTCGGCGCGCCCGTGCTGCGCGGCGATCTCCATCGCGGTGTCGGCGCCGAAGAAGGTGGTCTCGGTGGGGATGCCGATCGCGCGCGCGGCATCGGCGATGTTGGCCGCCGGCTCGATTCCCAGCACCGGGATGCCGGCGGCGCGGAAATGACGCAGCAGATAGCCGTCGTTCGACGCCACCTCCATCACCATCGAATCCCGTCCCAGGCCGAAGCGTTCGGTCATCGACGCCGCATAGCGCGCCGCGTGGTCGACCCAGCTTGTGGAGTAGGAGGAGAAATAGGCGTAGTCGCTGAAGATGGTATCCGGGGCGACGGCGGTGTCCACCTGCACCAGCAGGCAGGAATCGCAGACCCGCACGTGCAGCCTGTGGCGCCGGTCGACGCCCGCCCGTGCCTCGTCTGCCGTGACATACGTATTGGCAAGCGGCATGGCGCCCAGATCGACCAGGCTGCGCGTCAGCTTCATCCCGCACAGCCGGCAGGACGGCGCGGCCTCGATCGCGCCGGGACGCACGCCTGCGCGCGGATCGAGGGAAATCGCCGTATCGAACACAAGAGTATCCATTGCGTCAGTCTTTCCACTTCTTCCATGGCGCGGCTCCGGACGCCCACATCGCCTCCAGCGTCGTGCGGTCGCGCAGCGTATCCATCGGTTGCCAGAAGCCGGGATGGCGGAAGGCGCGCAGCTCGCCATCCTGCGCCAGGCCCTCCAGCGGTTCGGTCTCCCAATGCGTGTCGTCACCGGCAATGCGATCGATCACTGCAGGATGCAGCACGAAGAATCCGCCGTTGACGACGGCGTTGTCGCCGGGCGGCTTCTCGGTGAACCGGGTCACCGTGTCGTCGTCCAGCACCAGCGCGCCGTATCGCCCGGGTGGCGTGACCGCCGTCACGGTCGCCAGGCGGCCATGGCTGTGGTGGAATGCGATCAGCCCGGTCACATCGACATCCGCCAGACCATCGCCATAGGTCATGCAGAATGCCTCGTCGGCATCCAGGTACCGCGCCACGCGCTTCAGGCGCCCACCGGTCATGGTGCCCTGGCCTGTATCGACAAGTGTCACGCGCCAGGGTTCGGCATAGTTGCGGTGATAGGTGATCTCGCCGCTGCGCGCGTCGACCGTCAGGTCGGACGAGTGCATCATGTAGTTGGCAAAATACTCCTTTATCATATGCCCGCGGTATCCCAGGCAGATCACGAAGTCGGTCACGCCGTGCACGGTGAAGATGTTCATCACATGCCACAGCACCGGACGTCCGCCGATCTCGATCATCGGCTTGGGGCGCAGATGGGATTCTTCCGAGATACGGGTGCCGAGGCCGCCCGCCAGGATCACCGCCTTCATGACGCCCGCCGCAGGAAGCATTTCGGCCAGTAGGTGACGCGATTGCGCACCTGGCCTTCGTTGAACGGGAAGGCCGGTTCGTCGATGCGGAAATCGGGGTTCTGTTCCAGAAAAGAATCGATGGCCGTCAGCGGATTGTTCCAGCCCCAGTCGGGCCGCGTGCGCGGTGCGCCGGCGACCTGCGCCATGATGCCGTCGCAGGCGACGATGTAGGATCCCGGCGTCACCAGCGGCGCATACAGCTCCAGCTCCCGCTGGACATGCGCCTGGGCGTGGTTGCTGTCCAGGATCACCAGCACGGTTTCGTGCGCATCGATCGAGGTGCGCACCGCCGCGGCGGTCGCCGGATCGGTCGAGCTGCCCTCGATCAGCATGATGCGCGGTGACATCGGATGCTGTTCGATCGCCGCACGGTTGTGTGGGCGAATGTCGATATCGATGCCGATCACACGGCCCTTGCCCATCGCGGCGAACAGGCTGGCGTAGAACACCGCCGATCCGCCATGGGCGACCCCGGTTTCCACGATGACATCCGGGCGCAGTCGCCAGATGACCTCCTGGATCCGTATCATGTCTTCCGGCAACTGGATGATGGGACGGCCCATCCAGGAAAAGCCATAGACGTATTTTACGTCCCATCCGCATCGCAGCCAGGCCGCGGAAACGGCCTCGAATGCATCCGGCGTGTCCAGTGCGTGTTCGGCGCAAGTGCCGTCGGCGCCTTGCAGGATCACGCGACCGCCAGCTTCGTCGATAGTGAGCATGGTGCCTCCTGTCCGAGCGCGATTGTGGACAGGTCCCGTAAAGGATCGCTTAACGCGGGCCGAAATTCGTCATTCAATCGCGTGATTTCGATCGGCGGAAACCGCACGGTCGGGGCATCGGCGGCGAAGGTGATGCGCCAGCCCAGGGTGTCGCGCAACACGGCGGCGATCGCGCCATGGCTGATATTCCGCCCGCCCGCCAGGTTGTACAGACGGTGCCGCCCGCCGGCGGCAATCCGCGGCAGCACCGAGACCACGCGATCGAGGCTGACATAGTCCTTTTCCGAACCCGGTCCCTGCCGGACCAGCACGCCGCCGGTGCGGCGTCCTTCATCCAGGATCTGGCCCAGGAACGTGTCGGGGTCGGGCGACGGGGCGTAGACGTTCGACAGCCGCACGACCCGGATGGCGGGGTCGGTCTGTGACAGGCACAGCGCTTCGCCGGCCAGCTTCGTCAGGTTGTACAGATCCGACGGATCACCGGGATGGCAGGAAAGTGCCGTATCCTCGTGCGTCGTGGCGGCGCCGGTGTAGACCCGGGTGGACGACAGCACCAGCAGCGACGCGAACCGTCGCCGCGCCAGCAATCGCGCCACGACGCCGACATGGGACTCGGCGGTGTCCAGCGGGCGGGCGCGGAAATCGCCGGTCAGGCCGATGCAGTTGATGACGTGGCCGGCATCCTCGCGCCCGGCCAGGAAGCCCGCCAGGCCGGCCCGGTCGATCGCGCGCACCGGATGCGCACCGCGCAGTGCCGCGACCAGGGCCGACCCGACCCGTCCACCCGCGCCAAGCACGGTGAAATGAACGCTCATGCTGCGCCCGAAGGAGGCGGCTTGCGCCAGCCGCGAATGCGCGCCGGCGATCCCATCGCGATGCAGAACGGCGGCAGCGTGCCGCGCACCATCGACCCCGCGCCGATCACGCAGCCCGCGCCGATCCGCGCGCCGTCGACCAGCACGCAGTTCGCGCCGATCCAGACATCGTCGCCGATCTCGATGCCGCCGCGGCTGGGCTGGAAACCCTGTGTGCGGATCGGGCGATCCGGGTCGCCGAATTCATGGTTGGTCGGCGCCAGCGTGCAGTTGGCCGCGATCAGGACGTTGCGGCCGATCCGAATGCCATGACCGGTGTATAGCACACAGCCCGAGTTGATGAACGATCCCGCGCCGATCACCACGTCGCCACGGCCTCCGGCCGGCTTGATCTTGACGAAGGCATCGATGACGACCTCGTCCTCGATCACGATCCGGCTTCCGCGGCGGGAGGCTTCGATGTCGGCCAGGTGCGACACCGAGGCCGAGGAGGAGACGATCAGCACCGCCACCTACTCCGCCGCCATCGGCAGGGCGGGCGACAGCCGCCAGCCATCCCACAGGGTGCGATACGCGGCCTCGATCGCGCGTGCCAGGCCAGGACCGTCGCGCAGCGGCGAATGTTCAAGGCGAGGACGCAGGGTTTGCCGCAGCACCGCCAGCGCGGCAACGTCTCCCGCCGCGGCAATCGCCCGCTCGGCATAGGCGTCGTCGTCGTCCATCACCCATTCGCGCAGGTCCAGCGCGCCCAGGATCGCCGCGCCGAACCGGCCTACGGTGGGGCGATCGGCGCGTGTCAGGACCGGAACGCCGGACCACAGCGCCTCGATCGTCGTCGTGCCGGCATTGTGCGGGAACGGGTCCAGCGCGATGTCGATCCCGCCATAGGCCGCCCAGGTCTTCGGCTGTGGCTGGGTGTGCACCAGGTCCAGCCGGTCCGCCGTGATCCCCTGTGCGGCGAAGCGGGCGCGGAACAGGTCGCGGAACGCGGCCTCGGTGAATGGCAGGCTGTTCAGCACCAGCCGAGACGACGGAACACCGTGCAGGATGCGCGACCAGGTGGCGATGACGCGCGGGTTCAGCCGCTCGACCCGGCCGAAATACCCGAAGGTGATGTGCCCCGCGGCCAGCGCGGGTGGCGGCACCACGTCCGGCATGCCGTCGGGCGGCTGATACACCAGCGGGATGCGAGGCAGGCGGATCAGGCGTTCGGCGAACAGGGCCTCGGCACCCGCGGGGGCCAGCGTATCATCGGCCAGGAACGCATCCATTGCCGCCATGCCGCTGGTCGTGCCCAGGCCCAGCAGCGACTCGATCTGCACCGGGGTGGGGCGCCGCGCGAAGGTGAGCATGCGATTGCCGCCGGTGTGCCCGGCCATATCGACCAGCACGTCGATGCCATCGGCGCGGATCATGGCGGCCAGGGCGTCGTCGGTCATGCCGGTCGTGTTGCGCCAGCGGTCGGCGGTGGCGCGGAAGGCAGCGGTCGTGGCGTCCTCGATCGCGACCTCGGCATACAGTGTCAGTTCCACGGCCGACCGGTCATGCGCCGCGAACAGGGGCAGGGCGAAATGGGCCACGGCATGGTGGCGGAAATCCGGGGACACATAGCCCACCCGCAGCCGCCGCCCGGGCGTACGGTCCAGATCGTAGTGCGGGTCGGCCGGTGCTAGCTGGCGCGCGTGGCGGGCGTCCCAGGCGCGGTACTCGGCGAAGATCGCCTCGGCTGGCAGGTCGTGACGATAGTTCAGCGCGAACAGCAGGTTGCCATGGCTGCTGGCATAGCCGGGCATCGCGTCCAGCGCCTGGCGATAGCAGGTCTCGGCTTCCTGGTGGCGGCCCTGGGTCTGCAGGGAAACGGCGAGGTTGCCCAGGCCGCGATGGCGCTGGCGCAATCCGGGCAGGCCGGCGCGGTGATGCGCCTCGGCTTCGATCGGGCGGCCCGTCTGGCCCAGCAGGCAGCCCAGGGTTTCATGCACCTCGGCATCGTTGGGGCAGGCAGCCAGCGCCTGGCGCAACAGCGTCTCGGCCCCGGCGGCGTCCTGGCGGCCGAGCAGGGCCAGCGCCTTGCCGCGCAGCAGCCAGGGTTGACCGGGCGCCGCGGCCAGCGCGGTGGCGAACGTGACCTCGGCCTCGGCGGTGCGGCCGGTGTCCAACAGCAGGTTGCCGAGATTGCCCTGCGCCGGGGCACAGCCAGGATCCAGCGCGATGGCCTGGCGATAGGCGGCCTCGGCCTGGTCCGCCTGTCCGGCCGCGCGCAGCATCACGCCGAGGTCAGCCAGCAGGTCGGCGCGCGGCGGAGCCTGGCCGAGGGCAGCGATCGCACGAGCCCGATCGCCGCCGCGGAAGGCGATCAGCGCGCGGATGTGCAGGGCATCGGGGTGGTCAGGCCGGCGCGCCAGCAACCGGTCGGACAGCGCGGCGGCCTGATCATAGGCGCCGGTGGTATAGAGCCGGCGCAGCCGGGGCGCGTCGCCCTCCCGCCAGCCATCCCACAGGTCGCGATACGCGGCCTCGATGGCGCGGGCCAGGCCAGCCGCGTCGTGCATGGGCGATGCGGCGAAGCGCGGGCGCAGCCCGGCGCGCAGGGTGGCCAGCGCATCGGGATCGGCGGCGGCGCGGACCGCGCGGTCGACATAGGCGTCGACATCCCCCGCCACCCAGTCATCGAGGCCGAGCGCATGCAGGATCGCGGCGCCGAACCGCCCGACGGTGGGCCGCCCGGCCAGGCTGACCACGGGCACGCCCATCCACAGCGCCTCGATGGTGGTGGTGCCGGCGTTGTGCGGGAACGGGTCCAGCGCGATGTCCAGCGTGCCATAGGCGGCCCAGGTCGCGGGCTGCGGGCTGGTGCACACCATCTGCAGCCGGTCCGGCCCGATGCCGTGGGCGGCAAACCGGGCGGCCATCAGATCGCGCCCGGCCGCCTCGGCGAAGGGGCTGTTGTTCAGCACCAGCCGGGACCCGGGCACCCCATGCAGGATGCGCGCCCAGGCGGCGATCACCGCGTCGTTCAGCCGCACCGTGCGTCCGAAATAGCCGAAGGTGACGTGGCCGTGCCGGCGGGCGGGCAGGGGCGCGACGGGCGGCATGTCGGCGGGCGGGCGATAGGCCAGGGGGATGCGGGGCAGGCGGACGATGCGCTCGCTGAACAGGTCCGCGCTGCCCACCGGGGCCAGCGCGGCGTCGGCCAGGAACGCGTCCATCGCCGACAATCCGGACGTGTAGCCGTGGCCGAGAATGAACTCGATCTGGACGGGGGCGGGGTGGCGGGCGAACGCGAGCAGGCGGTTGCCGGCGGTGTGCCCGGCCAGGTCGACCAGGATATCGATGCGGTCACGGCGGATCATCTCGGCCACGGTCGCGTCATCCAGCCCGATGGTCGGGCGCCAATGGTCGGCCATGGCACGGAACCGCTCGGTGGTGGCATCACCCACGGCCAGCTCGGCGTAGCAGAACAGTTCCACCTGCGTGCGGTCATGGGCGGCCAGCAGCGGTTCGGCGAACAGGGCCACCGCGTGATGACGAAAATCGGGGGAGACATAGCCGACCCGCAGGCGCCGGCCGGGTGTGCGGTCCACCAGGTATGACGGATCGGCCGGGGCCAGGGCGCGCGCATGGCGTTCGTCCCAACGCCGGTATTCGGCGAAGATCGCCTGCGGCGTCCAATCGTCGCGGTAGTTCAGGCAGAACAGGATGTTGCTGTGCGCCAGGGCGAAGTCCGGTTTCAGCCGCAGTGCCTCGCGCAGCACGTCCTCGGCCTCGCGCAGGCGGCTCTGGCGCATCAGGGCCAGGCCCAGGTTGTTGTGCCCGTTCGGATTGGTGGGGTCGGCCTTGATCGCGCGGCGGGCGGCACGCTCGGATTCCAGGGCCTGCCCGGTCAGGGAGAACACCCAGGCCAGGTTGGCCCAGGCGTCTGCGAAGTCGGGTGCAATCCGGACCGCCTGGTTGAAGCAGGCGGCGGCTTCGTCCAGCCGCCCGGCGTCGCGCAGGATGTTGCCCAGGTTGTTGTGGGTCTCGCTGCGGTTCGGCGCAAGGGCCAAGGCGGTGCGGGCGGCGCGTTCGGCATCGTCCAGCCGGCCCAGCTTGCGCAGGATGGCCGCGTGGTTCGCATAGGGTTCGGCGTCGCGCGGGCTGGTGGCCAGGGTGATGCGCAGCAGCCGGTCGGCGTCCGGGTAGCGGCCCTGCCGGTGGGCGATCAGCCCGGCGACATGGGCGGCGAGGCCATTCCCCGGTTCGGCATCCATCATCCGTTCGGCCAGGGCGGCGGCGGTGGCGATGTCGCCGGCCAGGAACAGGCGGCGGAGTTCCCCGCCATCGTCGGTGACGCGTTCCCGCAGGCCACGCCAGACGGTCTCGACGCAACGGGCCAGCCCGTCGGCATCATGCAGCGCGGACGCGGTGAAGCGCCGCCGCAGGTCGGCCCGCAACGTGGCCAGGGCGGGCAGGTCGCGCGCGGCGGCGATGGCGCGCGCGACATAGGCCTCGGTGTCGGAGGCGACCCAGTCGGCCAGTCCGACCGTGCCCAGTATGGCGGCGCCGAAGCGCCCCACCGTCGGCCGCCCGGCCAGGCTGACCACCGGCACGCCCATCCACAACGCCTCGATGGTCGTGGTTCCCGCGTTGTGCGGGAACGGGTCCAGCGCGATGTCGATGGTGCCATAGGCGGCCCAGGCGGCCGGCTGCGGCGTCGTATAGACCAGCGTCAGCCGGTCGCGCCCGATACCGTGGACGGCGAAGCGGGCGGCGACCAGGTCGCGGAACGCAGGTTCCTGGAACGAGCGGTTGTCCAGCACCAGCCGCGCGGTGGGTTCGGCGCGCAGGATGGCGGACCAGGTGGCGATGACCTGCGCGTTCAGCCGCTCCGGCCGGCCGAAATGGCCGAACGTGACGTGGCCGCTGGACAGCGCGGGCAAGGCCGAGACCGCCGGCATGGCCGCGGGCGGGCGGTAGACGATGGGGATTCGCGGCAGGCGGATCAGAGTCTCGCTGAACAGCGCATCGGTGCCGAGCGGGGCCAGCCGCTCGTCTGCCAGGAACGCATCCATCGCCGACAGGCCGGATGTGTAGCCGTGGCCGAGCATGTAGGCGACTTGCACGGGCGCGGGGCGGCGGGCGAACACCATCAGCCGGCTGGATGCGGTGTGCCCGCCCAGATCGACCAGCACGTCGATCCGATCGTCGCGAATCATCTTCGCGACCGTCGCGTCGTCGTGACCCGCGGTGGCACGCCAGTGATCGGCCAGCGCACGGAAGCGGGCGGTGGTCTCGTCCTCGACCAGCAGCTCGGCGTAGCAGAAGATCTCGACGGCGCGGCGATCATGCGCGGCCAGCAGCGGTTCGGCGAACAGGGCCACCGCGTGCTGGCGAAAATCGGGGGAGACATAGCCGATGCGCAGGCGACGCCCGGCCAGCGGCTCCAGCGTGTATTGCGCGGTGTCGGGACGCAGGGGGCGAGCATGGGCGGCGTCCCAGGCCTGGTATTCGGCGAAGATCGCCTCGGCCGGCAGGTCGTCGCGATAGTTCAGCGCGAACAGCAGGTTGCCGTGCCCGCCGGCATAGTCGGGCCGCAATGCCAGGGCCTGGCGGTAGGCCTGCTCGGCCTCGGGGTGGCGGGCCTGCATCTGCAGCGCGACCGCCAGGTTGGCATGCCAGCGATGCTCGTCCGGCGCCGCGGCGATGGCTGCCCGGCTTGCGGTCTCGGCGGCGATCGGGCTGCCGGCGCGCAGCAGCAGCGCACCGAGGTTGCCGCGCGCGGCGACATGGCCGGGATCGATGGCGAGCGCCGCCTGCAGGGTATCATGCGCGAGCTGGTATCGTTCCAGCGCCATCAGGGCCAGGCCGTGATTGGTGTGCGCGTCGGCCCAGCCCGGGGCGTGCTGCGTGGCGTTGGCGAAGGCGGTGGCGGCGTCGTCCGGCCGCACCAGGCGTTGCAGAACCAGGCCGATACCGTTCCATGCCTCGGCATGGTTCGGCCGGACGGCGATGGCCGCGCGATAGGCGGTGATGGCGTCGTGCAGGCGGTTGGTATCGGCCAGCAGGTTGCCCAGGTTGTAATGCGCGGCGGCGAAGGCGGGGGCGAGGCGGATGGCGGTGCGATAGGCGGTCTCGGCCCTGGCCAGCGACCCGCTTGCGCGCAAGGCGGCACCGAGGTTGGAGAAATCGGCGGGGCTGCGCGCGATGGGGGCAAGACAGGCGGCGACGCGGCGCGGATCGGCCGCGCCGCGTTGCCACGCGAGAAGAGCCGCGTCGGCTTCTGTCCGGGCCGCCGACGCCGTGTCCTGTCCAGTGGCCCGGACGGTCATGCCTGCATCCTTTTCTACACCTGGGTGAACTTCGTGACGTCGTAGGTCCACGGCGTGGTGCCGTTTGTGGTGATCACGCCGACCAGTGTGCCGCCGCCGCTGAACACGCCGGTTGCGTTGTAGAACAGCTCGCCGGTGTCGGTTTCGTAGACGAACCCGCCCTTGCCGCCGGTCGACAGCGACACCGCGAGCCTGGCCGCGGCGCTGCCGGCGCTGGCGATGTTGGTCCCCTCGACCAGCGAGGCACCGCCGAGGTCGTAGGCATCGACCCCGAATATCGCGCTGCCGGTCGTGTCGAGGCCGATCAGGTCGCCATTGGCGGTGCTGAAGTTGTTGATCGTCGTGTTGTTGCCGGCGCTGGCCTGGTCGAAGACGAAGGTGTCGGCCGCGGTGCTGCCGGTGATGAAGTTGATGCCGCCGCCGCCGACCACGCTTTTGGCCGCCGACCCGGTCAGGGTGATGGTGTCGTTGCCGCTGCCGCCCTGCACGGTTTCCGTATTGGCGATCGTCAGGCGGTTGGTCTGGTTGGCCAGCGTCACCGTGTCGCTGCCGGCGCCGAGGTCGATCGAGCCGTTGTTGATCGCGCTGCCAAGCGTGATCGTGTCCGCCCCGGTGCCGCCGATCACGGTCTCGGTATTGGTGACCGATCCGGTGTTGGTTCCGCTCGCCAGCGTCACCTTGTCGCTGCCGCTGCCAAGGTCGATCGTCATCGTCGTCGTCAGCAGGCCGGACAGCGTCAGCGTATCCGCCCCGGTGCTTCCGGTGATGGTCTCGATATTGGCGACCGAGGCCGAGTTGGTTGCCGCCGCAAGGGTCAGCGTGTCGCTGCCGGACCCGAGGTCGAGGCTGGCGCCGCTGACCCCACGGCCCAGGGTCAGCGTGTCGTCGCCGGTCCCGCCCGTCACCGTCTCGACATTGCTGATCGTGCCGGTGTTGGTGGCGTTGGCCAGGGTCAGCGTGTCGTTGCCGCCGCCGAGGTCGACGGTGACGCTGGCCGACAGGGCCGTGGCGAGTGTCAGCGTGTCGGTCGAACTGCCGCCGTTCAGGGTTTCCACATTGGCGATGGTGGCGATGTTGGAAAACGCATCCAGCGTCAGCGTATCGCTGCCGGACCCCAGATCGATGCTGGCATTGCTGACCGCCTTGCGCAGCGTGATCGTGTTCGGCCCGGTGGTGCCGGTCAGTGTCTCCACATTCGCAATCGAGGCGCTGTTGGTGCCGGCGGCCAGGGTCAGCGTGTCGGCGCCGTCGCCGAGGTCGACGCTGGCGTTGGTCACGGTGGCCGACAGGGTGACGGTATCCACCCCGGCGCCGCCGACCAGCGTCTCGACATTCGTCACCGATCCGGTGTTGGCAACACCGGCCAGCGTCAGCTTGTCGGACCCGGCGCCGAGGTCGACGGTCATGCTGGACGTCAGCGCTCCGCCCAGGGTCATGGTATCGGCGCCGGACCCGCCGGTGATGGTCTCGACATTGGCGGTGGTGGCGGAGTTGGCGAAGTCGCCCAGCGTCAGCGTGTCGCTGCCGGCGCCGAGGTCGATGCTGGCATTGGTGACGCCGCGGCCGAAGGTGATCGTGTCGGCGCCGGTCCCGCCGATCGTGGTCTCCACATTGCTGATCGTGCCGGTATTGGTGCCGTTGGTCAGCGTGACCTTGTCGCTGCCGGTGCCGAGGTCGATGGTCACACCGGCGCCGAGGACCGAGGACAGCGTGACCGTGTCGGCCGCGGTGCCGCCGGTAACGGTCTCGACATTCGCCAGGCTGACCGAGTTGGCCGCGTTCGCCAGGGTCAGCCGGTCGTTGCCGGAGCCGAGGTCGACGCTGACATTGCTGGCCTGGCCCACCAGGATGATGGTGTTCGGCCCGGTCGAGCCGGTGACGGTTTCGACGTTGCCGACGGATGCGGTGTTCGACCCGTCCGCCAGGGTCAGCGTATCGGCCCCGCCACCGAGGTCGATGCTGGCATTCGAGACGGTGGCCCCCAGGGTGATCGTGTCGGCACCGGCCGCGCCGATCACCGTTTCCGCGTTGGTCACCGATCCGGTGTTGGTCGCGTTGGCCAGGAACAGCTTGTCGTTGCCGGCGCCGAGGTCGACGGTGATGCTGTTGGACAGCGCGGTTCCCAGCACGATCGTGTCGATGGCGGATCCGCCGGTCACGGTCTCGATGTTCGACACCGTTGCGGTGTTGCCGACATTCGCCAGCGTCAGCGTGTCGTTGCCGCCCGCGCCGTCGATCGTGACGTTCGCGGCGGCGCTGCCCAGCGTCAGCGTCTCGGCGCCGGAGCTGCCGATCACCGTCTCGACGCCTGCGAGGGTCGCGCTGTTGGTGCCGGCGGCGAAAGTGAGCTTGTCGTTGCCGGCGCCGAGGCTGACGCTGCCCGAGGTGATCACGCCGCCGAGCGTGACGATGTCGGCCCCGCCGGCGCCCACCAGCGTTTCCACGCCGCTGACGGTGCCGGTGCCGCCGGCCCCGGCCAGTGTCAGCGTGTCGGATCCGGTGCCGAGGTCGATTGCCTGCCCGGTGGTCAGCACGGTGCCCAATGTCAGCCGGTCGGCGCCGGTGCCGCCGGTGATCGTCTCGACATTGCCGATCGTGGCGCTGTTGGTCGCATCCGCCAGTGTCAGCGTGTCGGCGCCGGCGTCGAGGTCGATGCTGGCATTGCTGACGGCGGCGGTCAGGGTGATCGTGTCGGCGGCGGTGCCGCCGTCGACCGTCTCGACATTCGTCAGCGATCCGGTATTGGCGACATTGGCCAGGGTCAGCTTGTCGTTGCCGGCGCCGAGGTCGATGCTCATCGACGCGGTGAGTGCGGCCGACAGCGTGACCGTGTCGGCGCCGGTGCCGCCGTTCAGCGTCTCGACATTGGCGACGGACAGGCTGTTGGCCGATGCGGCCAGTGTCAGCGTGTCGCTGCCCGCCCCGAGATCGATGCTGGCGTTGGTCGCGCCGCGTCCCAGGGTGATCGTGTCGGCGCCGGTGCCGCCGGCGATGGTCTCGACATTGCTGATCGTGCCGGTATTGGTGCCGTTGGCCAGAGTGACCTTGTCGGCGCCGGCGCCGAGGTCGATCGTGACAGTGGACGCCAGCAGGCTGGTCAGGGTGACGGTATCGGCGCCGGTGCCGCCGATCGTCGTCTCTACATTCGCCAGGCTGATCGTGTTGGCGAAATTGCCCAGGGTCAGTGTGTCGTTGCCCGAGCCGGTGTCGATGCTGGCATTGCTCGCGGCAGAACGCAGCGTGATCGTGTTCGGCCCGGTGGTGCCGGTGACCGTCTCCACATTCGACAGCGTGGCGCTGTTGGTGCCGTCGGCCAGGGTCAGGGCGTCGGCGCCCGTGCCCAGGTCGATGCTGGCATTGGTGACGCCGCCGCCCAGGGTGACGGTATCGGCGCCGGTGCCGCCGATCAGTGTCTCGACATTGGTGACCGAGCCGGTGTTGGCGACATTGGCCAGCGTCAGCTTGTCGGCCCCGGCGCCGAGATCGACGGTCATGCTGGCGGACAGTGCCGCGCCCAGCGTGACCGTGTCGGCCGCGGTGCCGCCGGTGACGGTCTCGACGTTCGACACCGTCAGGGTCGAGGCCGTGTTGGCCAGAGTGACCGTGTCGTTCCCGGCGCCGAGGTCGATGCTGACATTGGTGACGCCGGCCGCCAGGGTGATCGTATCGGCGCCGGTCCCACCGGTCAGGGTCTCGACATTCGCCGTGGTCAGCCCGTTGGTGCCGTTGGCCAGGGTCAGCGCGTCGGTGCCGGCGGCCAGGTCCGCGCTGCCGGCGGCGACGGCGGTGCCCAGGGTGACGGTATCGGCCGCCGATCCGCCGACCAGGGTGCTGACATTGCTGGCCGAGCCGGTGCCGGCATTGGCCGACAATGTCAGCTTGTTGATGCCGGTGCCCAGGTTGATCGACTGTGCCGTGGTCAGGCCGGTGCCCAGCGTGATCGTGTCGTTGCCGGTGCCGCCGGTGATGGTCTCGATATTGGACAGCGTGGCGATGTTCGATCCGTTCGCCAGGGTCAGCGTGTCGTTGCCGGACCCGAAATCGATCGTGGCATTGGCGGCGACGGCGCCCAGGGTGATGGTGTCGGCCGCGGACCCGCCAAGCAGTGTCTCGACATTCGTCACCGACCCGGTATTGGCGAGGTTGGCGAGCGTCAGCCGGTCGCTGCCATCGCTCAGGTCGACGGTGACGCTGTTCGACAGGGCGGTGGCCAGGGTGACGATGTCGGCCCCGGTGCCGCCGGTCACGGTTTCCACATTGGCGACCGACACTGTCCCGGCCGCGCTGGCCAGGGCCAGCACGTCGTTGCCGCCGGCGCCGTCGACGCTGCCGTTGGTGATGGCCGAACCCAGGGTGATGACATCGGCCGAGGCAGCCCCGATGATGGTCTCGGCGTTGCTGACGGTGCCGGTATTGGCCAGGTTGGCCAGGCGCAGCGTGTCGGTGCCGGCGCCAAGGTCGATCTGCACGCTGGCACTCAGCGCGGTGACCAGCGTCACGGCATCGGCCGCGGTGCCGCCGATGATCGTTTCGACATTCGACAGGCTCAGCGTGCTGGCGGCGTTGGCGAGAACAAGCTTGTCGCTGCCGCTGCCCAGATCGACGCTGGCATTGCTGACGGCATTGCCCAGCGTGATCGTGTTCGGCCCGGTGGTGCCGACCAGCGTCTCGACGTTCGAGATCGTGGCGCTGTTGGTGCCGTTGGCCAGGGTCAGCTGGTCGGTGCCGGCGCCGAGGTCGATGCTGGCATTGGTCAGGCCCCCGCCCAGCGTCAGCGTGTCGGCCGCGCTGCCGCCGATCACGGTCTCGGCGTTGGTCACCGATCCCGTGTTGGCAACGTTCGCCAGCGTCAGGCGGTCCGCCCCCGCGGCCAGGTCGATGGTCATGCCGGTCGTCAGCGCCGCGCCCAGCGTCACCGCATCGGCGCCGGTGCCGCCCGTGACCGTCTCGACATTCGACGCGGACAGGGTGTTCGTGGCGTTGGCCAGGGTCAGCACGTCGTTGCCGGTGGCGAGGTCCAGGCTGATGTTCGACGTCGCGCCGCCCAGTGTCAGCGTGTCGGCGCCGGTCCCGCCGGTGATCGTCTCCACATTCGACAGTGTCAGCGTGTTGGTGCCGTTCGCCAGGACGATGGAGTCGGACGCGCTGGCCAGGTCGATGCTGGCGCCGGTGATCGCCGCCCCCAGGGTCAGCGCATCCGCGCCGCTGGCGCCGGTGATGGTCTCGATATTGCTGACCGTGCCGGTGCCGCCGGCGCTGGACATGACCAGGCGGTCACTGCCGGCGCCCAGGTCGATCGACTGCGCGGTGGTCAGGGCGGTGCCCAGGGTCACGGTGTCGGCGCCGGTGCCGCCGGTGACGGTCTCGATGTTCGATGCCGTCAGGCTGTTGGTGCCGTTGGCCAGCGCGATGGTGTCGCTGCCGCCGGCCAGGTCGATGCTGGCGCCGGTGACCGCGCCGACCAGGGTGATCGTGTCGGCCGCGCTGTTGCCGGTGATCGTCTCGACATTCGTCACCGACCCGGTATTGGCGACCGCGGCGAGGGCCAGGGTGTCGCTGCCGGCGGCCAGGTCGACCGTGGTCGACGACGACAGGGCGGATCCCAGCGTCAGCGCATCGGCGCCGGCGTTGCCGGTGATGGTTTCGACATTTGCCGTACTGAAGGCGTTGGTGCCGTTGGCCAGGGTCAGCACGTCGTTGCCGCCGGCGAGGTCGACGCTGGCATTGGTGGCCGCGGTGCCGAAGGTGACGGTGTCGACGCCCGCTCCGCCGGTCAGGGTCTCCACCCGGCTGGCGGTGAAGGTGCTGCCGGCGGCGGCCAGGGTCAGCGTGTCGTTGCCGGTGCCCAGGTCGACGCTGATATTGTTGACGCCGGCGCTGAGCGTGACTGCGTCCGCCGCGGTGCCGCCGGTGATGGTCTCGATGTTCGCGGTTGTCAGCGTGCTAGCGCTGTTGCCCAGGGTCAGCGTGTCGCTGCCCGCCGCGGCATCGACGCTGCCGCCGCTGATGCCGCCGGCATAGGTCAGTACATCGGCGCCGGATCCGCCTGTCAGTGTCTCGGCATTGGCCACGGTGACGGTGTTGCCGCCGTTGGCCAGCGTGATCGCGTCATTGCCGCCGGCCAGGTCCGCGCTGGCGCTGGACAGGGCGCCGATGATGGTGACGGTGTCGGCGCCGCTGTTGCCGGTCAGGGTCTCGACATTGCGGTATTATGTCGCAGACGCCACCAAGAAGAATGACGTTCCCCAGCCACCAATACCAACATTCAACCAAACTGTCGGGATCGGTTCCTAGGACATGAAATCCAGATTATCCGCGCGACGACGGAGTTGGTATTTTCCAGCGTTTCTCGCTTCGGGCATAATTGTATTTCTGGTTGCCCCTTGTCACCCATCTTGCGCCAATCGCATCATAGACCTGCGTAAAACCGGCGATGTAATGTTTTCCAAACACATCTTGATACCTGACGAACCCCGTAACCCAGAGAGATTCGTCATACCGCATCTCAGGGGAGAACCGCTTCCTGGGATACGCCTTTTCCACAAAAGGATCAGACGGGATACTGACGATCCCTACAGGCAGTTCCCTCCCTCCCACCCGGCGGGGATCTATCGATCCTATGATACTTCCGTTGGGCGCAACGCCGAATTGGTATTCGAGGCGTGTCAATATGGCAGGCATCTTGCCGATATTGACTATCTGTATGGATGTGTTGGCAGACTGCATCAAAGCATTTATGTCTCTCGTCCAGGTCGCCTCTTCAGTCCTTATGCGCCCAATCACGAATGGACGCTCCAGATCGGTCAAAGCACGCTGCGCGATACGCAGCGAGCACAGGGAGAGAATTATCGTAGCCAAAAGTCCGGCTACGCCAACGAGCGAAACCCAGAGCTGCCATACAGCCCAGCGGACCGATTGACGAGAGAATTCTGCTTGGCGCCAACTCTGGCAAAGGCCGGCATATTCTCGGTCCTGGGGTTTTCGACATATTTCTTGATAGGTATCGGGATCCTCCCCTCGATGTATCCCCCAGAAAACCGCGTCAAACACTTCCTTTGTCGGCACGGCCTGTGGATTGGTTTGATCGTCGGATGCCTGACTTACAGCTTGTTGATCGGCGGCGCTTATATGTGTTGACGCGCAAAGTAACCCAATCAGTGCCGCGCTTATGTTTCTTCCAGCCGCACGACTGAGCAGCCGATAGCGATCAGACATTGGACGAAAAAGACAGCCGTGAAGCCACCACGGCTGATCTTATTTTTGATGTTGGCCTCGGTCTCATGAACGTCCAGTTTCCCCAGCGATTCCGCCAACTGCTTGTAACTCACGTTCCGACGTTTCAATTCGGCCTTCAAGATACCCTTCACCCGATCCTGCCAATCCTTATCGACCACCGTAACCTCCTATCTAATGCCGTTTGACATCATATTCGATACTAAAGACATTGACAGCGGTCAATGCGGTATCCATATTCGGTTCATAAGTCCCGAATATGGATACGTCGCAGATGGCCCAACACTTCCTCCTTTCCTCCGCCGCCAAAACGCTGACGCTGGCTGCTGTGCTGCGGATGACAGACGAACAGGCCGAGACGGTGTTCCGGTCGGTTCGCTGGGCTGCCACCGGTGGCAAGGCGGTTTGCCCGCACTGCGACTGCCAGATGGTCTACGAGTGCCGTCGCCCGAACGGGGCGCTCCGCTTCCGGTGCAAGGCTTGCCGCAAGGACTTCTCCATCACCAGCGGCACGCTGT
>CAYZKM010000035.1:0-17885 GCA_964478525.1 uncultured Bifidobacterium sp. | reverse complement strand
GCGCGCGGGCGATCGCCAGCGTGGTGGTGCGCATGCGCCTGCAGGTGCAGTGGCGGCGCTGGCTGACGCATCACCTGGCGGGGGAGTGGCTGGGGGAACAGCGCTTCTATCGGCTGAACATCGCGGCGCCTGATCTGGATGCCCCGGAATTCCGTATCGCCGAGGATGCCAAGGTGGCGACCGAACCCGTCGTCGACTTCGGCTATGGCATTGCCAATGCGGTGCTGACGGCGATGGTCTTCTTCGGTGTGCTGTGGTCCGCCAGCGGGTCGGCGACTCTGTTCGGATGGCGCATTCCCGGCTTCATGGTCTACGCGGCCATCATCTATTCATTCGTCATGTCGATGTCGATGCTGCTGTTCGGACGTGTGCTGATCGGCCGGATCGAGGAGCGGAACCGCAGCGAAGCCCAGCTTCGCTACGAACTTGGCCGTGTCAGGGAGAACGCCGAAAGTATCGCCATGGTCGGCGGTGCCGACGATGAGGTCAAAGGCATCGGATCGACCATGCAGATCGTAAGCAACGCCTGGACCGAAGTCGTTGCGAAACAGGCGTGGCTGACCTGGCTGATGGGGGGCAACGGCGTGATGGCGCCCGTGCTGCCGCTTCTGCTCGCGGCGCCGAATTATCTGAGTGGCGAAATCACCCTTGGCGCACTGACACAGTCAGCCGCGGCGTTCGTTCAGGTGCAGGTGGCGCTGAACTGGCTGGTCGACAACTACGCCCGTATCGCCGAATGGCTCGCCTCCGCTCGGCGGGTGACCGGCCTGTGGACCGCATTCTCCGACCTGGATGAATCTGTCGGTGCCGACGAGAATGAGCGTATCACGATCGAGGACAGTATCGACGATGATATCCATCTGGACGATCTGGCGGTGGCACAGCACGACGGACGGATCATGATTAACGAAGCCGACACTGTTATCAAAGCCGGACAGAAGGTGCTGCTGATGGGCGAATCCGGTACTGGCAAGAGTACGCTGATCAGGGCCATCGCCGGACTGTGGCCATGGGGTTCGGGCAGTGTGCGCCTGCCCGTCGGCGCCAAGGTCGCGTTCCTGCCGCAACGACCCTACATGCCGCTGGGAACGCTGCGCCAGGTGCTGAGCTATCCTGATGATGGAACGGCAATCACGGATGATGTCCTGCATGATGCCCTGACGAAGTGTGGTCTGAAACGCCTGTCCGGACGTATCGATGACGAGGAGAAATGGGACAAAGTCCTCTCCGGAGGCGAAATGCAGCGCATCGGCTTCGCTCGGCTTTTGGTCATGAAACCTGACATCGTCATCATGGACGAAGCAACGGCAGCACTGGACGTGGCCAGCCAGGACATGATGATGGAGTTGTTTCGTGACGAACTTTCACACGTGACACTGATCAGCGTGGGCCACCGTTCCGAGCTGGAAGACTATCACGACCGCAAGCTGATGCTGCATCGTCACGCGACCCGGGTGGAGATGGCCGACAGCGCCGATATTCGTCATAACCACGGGCTGTCGAGGCTGCTGCGCCGGTCGCTGCGGCCCCGGCCGTCCCCGAACCCCGCCAGCACCGACTGATGGCGATGCCTTGCAACGGGTCGGACGACCATCTTGCAGATGCGCCATTCCTACCGTCATAGTGCGGGTATGCCCCGGCGTCATCCCTATCCCGACGACGACACGATCCCGGTCATCGTGCCGCGCAGCGACCGCAAGCTCGTGCCGATGCAGCTTGCTCGCGTGGAAAAGCTGCGCGAGCATCTGCAAACACTGGTCGGCCGGATGCGACACAATGAACCGGCGTCCGTTGCACGACCCGGGCCGGAAGGTTTCGCAGCGCGCGTGGCAGCCGCTGCCTGCAGCCTTTGCAAAGGCTGGTGCTGCAAGAACGGCGCGGACGATGGTTTCCTGGACGAATCGACACTGGCGCGCGCTCGGCTTGGCATGACCGACGATGCGATTGTCCAGATGTATGTCGGACGCGTGCCTGATACCTCCTACGATGGGTCTTGCGTCTTCCATGGCGAGCGCGGTTGCACCCTGACGCGGGACATGCGGTCCAACGTGTGCAACACGTATTTCTGCGGCGCTCTGCACGGGTTTATCCAATCGGACGAACCGCCAGGACCGACGGTCGTGATCGCGGGCGAGATCAACGACATGCGCCTGTCGCCGGTCCTGAAGCCCTAGGCAGTCCCGTCAGACCATCCCGCGGATACGCCCGCCATCCACCCGGATCATGCTGCCCGTGATATAGCCCGCCCGGTCGCTGGCCAGGAATGCGCCCATCGGCCCGTAATCGTCGGGCATTCCCACGCGCCCGGCGGGGATCTGCTTCACCGCATCAGCCAGGCGCTCGGTCAGGGCCTCCTCGAAACTGATGTTCTTCTGTCGACCCAACAACGCGGCAGAGTCACGCGTGCGGTCGGTCAGGATGGTTCCCGGTGCAAGCACGTTCATCGTCACCCCATCGGCCGCAACTTCTCCCGACAGCGTCTTCAACCAGGCCCAGATGGACGCACGCAGCGTATTGCTCAGCGCGAGCGTCGGGATCGGCTGTTGCATGCCGGTGCTGCCGACCACGATGACGCGGCCCCACCCGCGGGCGCGCATCGCCGGCAGCAGCCGGTTGGCGATCCGGATCGGTGAGACAACGATGTGCTGAAACCACTCAACCAGCATGGCCTCGGTCATGTCGGACGCTGTGCATTGCGGCGGGCCCCCGTGGTTGAGCACCAATATGTCGACACCACCCATCGCGGCGATGGCGGCATCCGCCAGGCGGTCCATCGCCTCCCCCGACGCGACGTCGCCGACGACGCCGATTGCGCTGACGGCGCCGCGGCTTTTCAGAGCGGCGGCGGCCTCGTTCAATCTGTCCTGGTCGCGCCCGCTGATGACCAGTGCGGCGCCTTCATCGGCAAGCGCATCCGCGATGGAGCGGCCCAGACCCTTGGTTCCGCCCATGACCAGTGCACGCCGGTTCGACAATCCCAGATCCATGGTTTGCTCCTGCTATTCAGTTTGGTACCCAGGCCGCCGATCGGATCTCGCCGAAGTCGCGTGCGATCTTGCGCCAGGACGAGCCGGCATCGTCACTGACGAAGACCTCGCCGAACAGGGTGAAGGCAACGATCCTGTCGGGATCAGCGGGATGTGTGGCAAGGCCCCACAGCGTCGCGTTGGCCGCGCTGGGCAGCGGCAGCACTTCCCAGCGTTGTCCGACATCTGTGGTGCGCAACACGTGGCCGCGTTCGCCCGTCGTGGTTTCGCCGCAGCCTGCGTACACCACGCGTGGATCGTCGGGCTTCACGACGATACCCCGTGCATAGGGCAGGGGCCACTTCTCCTTGATCCCCAACGCCTGCCACGTGTCGCCCAGATTGTCGCTGATGAAAACATCGCGTGCCGTGCTGACATACAGCCGCTTTGGTTGAGACGGCGCCAGCGTCATGTCGTGAACGTCGGGATCGTAGAGACCGTTTGTCAGATGCGTCCAGGTGTCGCCGCCGTCCGTGCTGCGGAAGACGCCATCGATCTCCACGCCGGCCCAGACGATATCATGATCATCGGGGTCGACCGCGAGAGCGGTGACGAACGGCACACCGATCGAGCATTCCGGCGCGATGTCGATGTTCAACTTCTGCCAGCTGCGTCCGCTGTCCCGCGACCTGAAGACCCCGGCCGGGCGGGTGCCGGCGAACATGATATCGGGATCGGCAGGGTCCACGGCCAGGCACCAGATGGTCGGCAGGTCGCCTTGTGCGCCGATGCGTTCCCATGCCGCACCGCTATCGCGGCTGACGAACAGACCGGTATCGCCTCCGGCAAAGATGGTTCGAGGTTGCTGCGGATGAGCGACAAGCGCCTGCACCCGGCTGTTTAGCGGGAACGGCATGCGATGCCGCGTCCATGACGCACCGGCATCGCCGCTGTGCCACACTCCCCAGCCGGCCGTACCCAGGCAGATACTGTAATCCGCGGCCATGTTCCGTTCCTCCTGCTGATTGCGCCGGTTTGTGCGTATCATGGACGTTTCAGGCTGGCGCACAACCGCGATGATGCAATGGGCAGAAGGAGAGGCATAGCCAGGTGTATCCGTTCGTCACCTCATGTTCCGGGATTTGGTGTATTCCTTCAAGCATGGCATAGGAGGCCGCATGGTCATGGCAAACAAACTAGCTGATATGTTCGACAGGACTGCCAAATGGGCCGCGAATCAATGCGGCCGCGCCCATACATTTGGATTGGCAGCGGCGGTCGTGGTGGTATGGGGGATGTCGGGTCCGTTGTTTGGCTTCTCGGATACGTGGCAATTGGTGATCAATACCGGCACGACGATCGTCACATTTCTGATGGTGTTCCTGATTCAGAATACTCAGAACAGGGACACCACGGCGCTGCAGTTGAAGATCGACGAGCTGATTCGCGTTACAGAAATGGCACGAAACCGGCTGATCAACCTCGAAGATCTGAAGGAAGAGGAAGTAGAGAGAGTGAGGCAGGAACTGGTCGGCATCGCACGCGCAGATCGTCCCCGCTGACGTACGTGCCGACCGCATGGTCAGGGTATCGGGACGCCGATGCTTTTCAAGCGCGCATGGGCTCTGCTTGCGCGTGCCTTCAGCCCATCCAGATAGGTACTGACATCGGTGCCGGGCAGATTGAGTACCTGGCACCCCAGCTGCCAATATTCCTCGATTTGCGCTTCGGTTTCCGCCGATCCGCGGGCGAGTTTTCCATGGGCCTTGCAGGCCTCTGCAATGCGACGGACGGCCGCGCGAAAAATCGGGTGTTCCAGTTGGAGGTGGACACCAAGCCGAGCGCTGAGATCGGAATGACCGTAAGCGATCATGTCGATGCCGTCGATGGCAGCAATTGCCTCGACGTTTTCCAGACCTTCGAGTGACTCGATGGCAACGCAAACGATGATGTTGGCATTGGCCCAAGGCGCGTATTCGCTTCCATGGCGGGCGCCGTAACTCTTGTAACCTGTGTGCATGCCCTGTCCGGAGATGCCTCGGTTTCCGATCGGTGGATATTTTGCCTGGTGCACGATCGCCCTGGCTTCCTCGACGTTGTCCACTTCAGAGACCTGGATTCCCATGATGCCCTGGTCGAGGATGGCGGGAATCAGATGGGTGAACGACTTGTGGATGCGTACGATGGCCGAAACGTCGGTCGCCTGAAACCATCCGGCCAGGTCGGCGATGGTCTCCAGATCGAAGGCACCATGTTCGTGGTCGATCATGCAATAGTCGAAGCCGGACGCTTCAATGATCCACGGCACTCCGCGGGACGCAAACTCCTTCAGTCCGGTTCCCAACGCCGCCCGTCCCTCGCGCACGGCACGCCTGATGCTGTTCTCTTTCATGGCTCGTTTCCCATCGCCGCCGAAGATGCCATTTTGTCACAGCCGTCGAATGACCATCAAGGCACCCGATAGCGGTTCAGGACGCAAACCCGAATCAGTCGTTGTGGATTGCTCCTGTTTCGAACGAGGCGAGCATCGTCATGATCCGCGATGCAAGTTGCCGTCCGCTGATCGGCTTCGGTGCGAAGTAGAATGGCCCGCGAACCAATCCGCGCACTGTCCTGGCGGCAGCGTTGCTGATATCGCCGGTGGCCAGGATCGCGGGAAGACCGGGGCGCAGAGCTTGCGCCTGCACGATCAGGGATATGCCATCCATACCCGGCATTGTCAGGTCGGAAACAAGGAAATCAATTCGTGGGACTGTGCGCAGGATCTCCAGTGCCTCGCGTCCTGATGCCGCGGTCACGATGGTGAAGCCCTGGTCGCGGAGTTCGTCGGCCGTTCCCTGCAGGGCAACATCGTCATCATCCACCAGAAGAACCTGGATAGAGCCGGCTGCAAATGATGCGTCGAAGCCAGCGCGCTCCGGCAATTGGCTTTCAACTTTGAATTCCGGCAACAGCAGGTCTATACGTGTGCCCTTTCCCAGAGTGCTGTGAATATTCAACGCGCCGTTGGATTGTTCAGCAAATCCACGTGCCATCGCCAGGCCCAGCCCGGTGCCCTGGCCTTCCGGCTTGGTGGTGAAAAACGGCTCGGTCGCATGGGCCAGCGTCTCTGCGGTCATGCCAGTCCCGTTGTCGATGACGGACAGTCGGATATAGTTTCGATCGACATCCAACTCCGGCAACGACAATCCGGTGATATGCTCGGCGAGCAGCGTTATCGTACCGCCGTCCGGCATCGCGTCGCGCGCGTTGACAGCCAGATTGATCAGCACGGCTTCAAGCTGACTTTTGTCGGCCTCCACCTGTGGCACGCATCCCGCGATGGACAGGGTTACGTTGATCCCGCTGCCTGTGGTGTGCTGCAACAGTTCGCGGATACCGCTGAGCAGAGCTTCAACGTCGACTGCCTCAGTGCGAAGTTCATCGCGCCGGGCGAATGCCAGCAAACGGCGGGTGATGGCGGCTCCGCGCATGACAGTGTCTTCCATCATCCTGCCGAGGTTAGCGACCTGGTCGCTGTCAGCGCGCCGCCGAATGATATGGCGAACGCCAACCGCGAGCGTGTGCAGGACATTGTTGAAATCGTGCGCGATGCCACCCGCGAGTTGACCCAACGCTTGCAGCTTCTGCGCCTGTGCCAGATCCGTTTGCGCTCGTTCCCGTTGCGACATTTCTTCCCGAACCCGTGCTTCGAGCTCTTCGTTCAGCCGGAGCCGGCGATCCGCCAGCGATCGCTGCTCGTCTATGTCCGTGCACGTGCCAACCCATTGCCGTTCGTCGAACGCGTCTCCCTCGATCCGGGTGCCACGCGCACGGAACCAGCGCCAATCACCATCCGACCGGCGCAACCGACATTCAACATCATAACTACCAAGTTGGCGTCGCGCTCGGCGCCAGGTCCGTACGACATCGGACCGATCGTGAGGGTGAACCACTTTCAACCAGCCGAAGCCCAGCAGGTCCTGTGCCGTAAGGCCGGTATACTGAACCCATTGCGGGCTCACATAGTCCCAGGATCCATCCGCTCGGCAGGACCAGACGAATTGCGGCATTGCTTCGACCAGGGCGCGCCAACGGGCGTCGCCGGCGCGCAAGGCTTCGTCCGCTTGCTTTCGGACCGTGACGTCAAGGATGAAGGCAATGACACCGACGATCGCGCCGGATGGCGAACGGTCCGGGATCACGGTGCAAAGGATCGTGCGGAGACCGATTATGGCATAGTGGACATCCAGCTCCGCTTCGGTCACTTGGCCAGCCAACGCGGCATCCATGATGGGCCGGACAGTCGTGAACGCCGCCTCTCCCAGAATGTCGGCGGCGGTCAGACCGACGATATCGTCTGGAGATTTTCCGAACCGTTGCGAAAAGCTGCGGTTGGCGTATGTGCAGCGATAGAACCTGTTGTACCGTACAAGAAAGAATGGAGCCGAGTCAGTCACCAGCCGCAATTGCGCTTCATGCTCTCGCAAGGCGTTTTGTACGACACGACGTTCGGACTCCATGTCACGCAGCGTCGCGGCAACTTCTTCGATTTCATGGATGTGGATTGGCGCGCTGCGCGTGCTGGGGCTCTGCTGGGCCGGCGTGAGCCGAGCGAGCGCACGTATGGGCTGCTCGATGTAATGGGCGAGGATGGCGGCGATCAACAGGCCAAGACTGACCAGAACCGTACCGGCAGCGGCAAGTGGTGTTACCCAATTCCAGAAAGGTGCCCAGACCTCGTGCGCGGGAACACCGATACCTACGATCCAGCCTGACAGCCCGGAACGAAAATATCCAACGTATAGCGTCTTTCCGTCGGGCAGCCAGACCGGTGCCCATCCGTGATCGCTGTCGGGCGTGATGGCATCCTGCCAGGCTTCGGTAACGCCCCGGCCTATATTGGTATCGTTCCGTTTCGTCCAATGTACCAGGTTATGTGCACTGTCGACGACGCCGCCCAGCCACTCCGGCGGCAGCGACGCGACGTCGAACAACTCCTTCAGCCAGACCAGACGCAAAGCCGCGGTCACGGCATAGCCGTGCTGCCCGGCCACGACGACCGGTAGCGCGATTTCAGCGCGCGGGGTCGGGGTCTGCAGGTCTCGAAAGATTTTCGATACTTGCCAACGATTGCTTTCGACGGCGCGAGCGAGGACTGCAGAGCTGCACGCGTCCGTTCGAGCCGCACCGGCGGCCAGCACCAACGCACCGCTCGGCCCGCACAACGTCACGGACGTGCCGATCATGCGACTGGCCTCGGACATGCGCTCGTGGAATGCAGGCAGGTTGCCGGTTGTCAGGCTGTTGGCCTGGCCAAGTGCCTCCAGGGCGATCCGGTAGTCCCTGATGTCGTTGTCGATCGCAACCGAGATTGCTCTTGCCATGGCAACCACGTCGCGGCCGAACGCATCTTTCTGGCTTTGCGCGAACTCGATGCCGCCAACGGTCACGAAGACGAGCAGCGGGACAGCCGAACAGAGACTCAGCAAGCCCAGCGAAGTGCGCAGGCTGAATTTCATCAGGCTTCTGGTGACGGCAATCGAATATGTTCGGGAATGACGCGCAAGGCTTGTTCCTCGTGCCCACCGAATCAGAACGCTCGCCTACATTTAGGGTTCCGCTTATCAATTCGTAAGGAGGACAATCATCAAAACCCGTAACAGATTCGTGAACCAGCAGGATTTGCTGGTTCACGCATGCTGTCGGTCACAGACCTACCTGCGCGTCACGCCAGGCCCATGGTGATGGATTCGGTGGCAAAGGGGTGGCAGATGCCGTTACATGTAGTAGGGCACGCCGTAATAGTCGTAGACCGAGCGGCCATAGGCCGGGTCGGACCAGGGGGACTCACCGGCCGGATAGTGCGGTGCGGCTTCCAGTTTCTGACGCGTCAGGTCGACGACATAGCCGCCCACGGCCTGGTCATAGGACAGGCACCTCCAGGGAAGCGGGTGGTACCGTTCGCCGATGCCGAGGAAGCCACCGAACCCGATCACCACATAGCCGACCTGGCCGTTCATCTTGTCGATCATCACGTTGTGGATCGAGCCAAGGCGCGTTGCCTGCCGGTCATAGACCGCCGTGCCTTCCACCTTGTCGGATGCGATCAGCCGCTGGGTTTCGTCCATCGCCAGAGCGGTCTCGACAGGTTTGCTGTTGTCGGACATGTCAATCTCCATTCGCTTGTAGTGTGCGAATAGACAACGGGCAGGTGAAGGCCAGGGTTCCGACAGACATCCATACAAAATATTGTCAGTCAGCGGGGCGGCAGCGCTGTGCGCCGTACTCCCGCAACCGGTGAGCGGTGGTCATCGAGGGAGAATTGCAGACGTCGGTCCGAAGGTGCCTGACCGGGCAGTGCGACGGCCTTCAGTCGCAAGGCATAGGCGTGTGCCAGGCGCGCATGCAATGCATCGAACTCGACGATATCAGCCCAATTGCCCGAGATGGACAGGATGAAATCCTGGCCGTCGATCGTGGCTGTCACCACTACAAGGCCGGCGATACGACGGGCATGATCCAGGTATAGCGGCATCACGACGGCCAGATAAAGACACACGGCAATGGCCTGGTCCAGGCCGATGGCAACCGTGGCGCAGCAGCCGTCAATGCGAATATGTTCCGGTTCCAGACCGGCAATCTGACGCAGCTCGGAGATCACTTCGGTCAGGAGATTGGCGAACGATACTTCCATCGTATCATCGTTGGCATAGACAAGCCGATACGCAACCGCCATCGCCTGCACGTGCTCCTGCACGAAGCGGATTTCGGATCGGCCGTCCTCGGGCAGCATCCGCTTCTGCAGGTTCATCAGACTGACGATGATCTGGAAATTATTCTTGACGCGGTGATTCAGCTCGCGCAGCAGGATGTCGGTATTAGGCATGATCGTCCCGCCGGGATTGACTGGTTCCACATGCAACCTGCGCGACCATGTTATGACATGTCATGGCGGAATCATGTCGCCAGGGAACCGGACGGGCCGATCGCTGCGGCCCATTTGCGTTCATTGCCGGATGCGTCGATGTCCCCATCGCCCATCATCTCCCCCAATCGTGCCCGCGCGCGGCTTACTCTGCTCTTGATCGTGCCGACGGCACAACCGCAGATGACGGCCGCGTCTTCATACGACAGGCCCGATGCGCCAACCAGGATCAGTGCCTCACGGTGGTCCGGAGGCAGCCGCATGAAAGCATCACGGAAGTCCAGAAATTGTATGTGCGAATCCTGCGATGGGCGAGAGGTCAGCTTCGCCGCCCATTGACCGTCGACATCGGGAATCTCGCGACGGCGCTTTCGGTAGTCGGTGTAGAATTCGTTCCGCAGGATCGTATAAAGCCAGGCGGTCATGTTCGATCCCGGCTGGAACGACGTCAGGCGAGCCCAGGCACGAACGAGGGTCTCCTGCACCAGGTCGTCGGCACGGGTTCGATCACCACAAAGTGATATGGCAAGGGCGCGCAACCGCGGGATCGTTGCCAACAGGTCGGACTTCGGATTGGGTGCGGCGGTCGCATTCATTCGGATTTCTCGCCGCGTTCCAGCTTGTCCAGCAATTCAACAAATCGGTCCGGTATGGGTGCGTTCAGCATCTCGTCATACACCGCTTTCAACTGCGTCCCGATCCGGCCTTGCATCTGCATCCTGGCACCACCGCGCGCGGCCTTCTGCGGTGTCTGGCTGTCGGTCGGTGTTTCGGCAGGCGTTGCAGCCTTGCGGGCTGCTCCCTGTCCGGACGGCTTCCGGCTGCGCATTGCTGGTCTCCAACGGCGTCAAATTCACGTGATAGGCATCATCAGGTGGCGGTTCCGACGTTGAGTCGGTCGGGTGCGCCGCCCTTCCTAACGCAAGCCGGTCGGAAAGGTTCCCTCGATGACGGAACTTCCCGGCGCGCTTGCCGTTACCACATGGATGGGGAAGGCGGGTCCGAACCGCCCGACGATAACGAAGGAGTCGAACGATGTCGTCAACGTCCGCTTCGTTTGCGGTCCATGTGCCGTTCCTGCGGCGGTTTGCGCGCGGGTTGACAGGCAGCCAGGATAGCGGTGATGCCTACACGCTCGCGACGCTGCAGGCGCTGGTCGAAAAGCCGGACCAGGATCTCGGCGTAACCGACAAGCGTCAGATGCTGTTCAAGTGCTTCCTGAAGATATGGATGTCGATATCGATCAACCGGCGACATCATCTTCCTCCGTCCGACAGCCCGATCGACGCTGCTGATCGAACCCTGGATGCCATAACGCCGCTGCCGCGGGTCGCGTTCCTTTTGCGTACGCTGGAGGATTTCCGTGTCGAGGAAATCAGTCTCCTGCTGGATAGGACCGTCGCGGATGTCGATGAATTGTTGGCCACCGCGAACAGCGAGATCGCCGAACAGCTGAGCACCGATGTGCTGATCATCGAAGACGAGCCAGTGATCGCGATGGATCTGGAGGCATTGGTGACCGATCTCGGGCACCGCGTGACCCACATTGCCAGCACGCGCAAGGAAGCCGTGGCAGCGATCAGGGAGCATCGTCCTGGCCTGGCCCTGGCCGACATCCAGCTTGCGGACGGCAGTTCCGGCCTGGATGCGATCAACGAGATCATCGCCGAATTTCCCATGCCGGTGATATTCATCACGGCCTATCCGGAACGGTTGCTGACCGGACGGCGGCCCGAACCGACATTTCTGATCACAAAGCCCTTTCATCCGGAAACCGTGATGGCGGTCATCAGCCAGGCACTGTTTTTCGACCGGCGGGTATCCCGCCCGGGTCAGGTTTCCTGACCGCGGGTCGGAACCAAACGCTGGCATGGCCGTTTCAGTTTTCAGTCGATCGTCGACACTGACGCAAGAATTACCGAACAGGAACATCACCATGAACCTTATCGTCTTGCTTATCATCCTGATCCTGCTGTTCGGAGGCGGCGGCTTTTACTATGGCGGGCCGTATGTCGGCGGTGGTCTCGGCACTGTCCTGCTGGTGATCCTGATCGTCTTGTTGCTGCGATGATCGGGTGCGGACAGACCTGCCGTCGGGACAGGGATTTTTCAGCAAAAGGAGATGACATGACTCGATCCAACATCATGCTGGCTGCCACGACGCTTGCCATCGGCCTGACCGGTGCGGCATTCGCGCAGGGCACGTCGACGCCCCCGCGTCCGATGCCCGAGGTGAACCAGACGATACCGCGCACCACGCCGGCCGAGCAGATGGCGCCGCGTGTGGCGACGCCGACCAGTGTCGATCCGGCGACCGTGGCGATGGGCGAGCGCAGTTCGAAGATCGTCGGCACCTCGGTGGTGAACGAGAAGAACGAGACGGTCGGAACCATCGATGATCTGCTGCTGGTCACGCCCGACAAGGCGCCGGTCGCGGTCCTGTCCGTCGGCGGCTTCCTGGGCATCGGCAGCAAATACGTCGTGGTGCCGTTCAGCCTGCTGGAACACCACGACAAGATGTTGATGTTGCGCGGTGCAACCAAGGACTCACTGAAGAACCTGCCGGAGTTCAAATACGCGTCGTGACGGCAATGGGCCCGTGGGGATGGACCTGGTCCATCCTCATGGGTCCGCCGCCACAAGATGCCATCCGATGCACGTCCTCGATGCCGCAACAAAGGTCCTTTGCCATGTCGAGAATCGTTTCATGTGTCATTGCGTTCGCCCCCTGTCTGCTGGCAGTGGCCTGCGTGCCGCCGCCGACCGCACCCCAGCAGGTGCAGGCTTCCAACCCGGCGACAACCTACAGGTATCACAACGACCAGGAGCTTCTGGCGGTCAATCAGTCGGCGACGGCGTTCTGTGGCCAGTACCAGTCGGTGCCGCGGGCAGCCAGCTTCACCGGTTCGGCTGATGGCGCGCGGGTCGTTTCCTTCGAATGCGTTCCATCCGCCACCCTGACGGTGGTGCCCGTGGCCAGCACCAATATGGTGTATCCGTATCGCACGGACCCGGAGCTGCTGGAATCATCCAGAAGCGCCAGCGCCTACTGCGTCAACCGTGGCTATATCCGGGCCGTCCCGACATTCGTCACGCAACCAGGCGGTGTCAATACGGTCACGTACCAGTGCAGCCGCGCCTGAACAGGCTGCACCGCCGTCCTTGCGCGCACCGCCATCGCGGCTGACCCGGCGCGATCCTGCCCCCTATACCGCCATCGTCCGTCCCTGGTGCGCCCGCCCGATCCGCGCCGCTTCAGGGTCGTGGCCGGCGATCACCCGCACGCCCTCGTCCAGGCGTGCGACGATGTTGGCCTGGTTGCAGCCTTCCAGGAACGCGATCCCGTTCCGTCGGCACGCCGCGAACACGCGCTGGCGCGCCGCCAGCATGACCGGCGGATACGGATCGCGCAGGATCGTCGTGTGGCCCAGTGACAGGCTCAGGTCCCCTGGCCCCATCTCGGCGAAGCCCAGCCCGGGCACCGCACAGATGGCATCGGCGTTGGCGATGCCCTCGGGGCTTTCCAGCTTTACCCCCAGCAGCAATTCCCCTTGCGGGTTCAGCGGCCAGGGCTCGCAGCGTTGCATGTATTCGGCCTGCGAGATGCCCCATACCGGTGCCGCCGTTGATTCCGATCCGCGCCCGCGCGTGCCGATCCCCAGCAGCGCCCGCCCATCCGGCGTGTGCGCGCCTCGGGGCGGACGGGTGGCGCCGGCCAGCCGCGCCTCGGGCGTCGGGATGGCCGGGTCGACGCCGGCGAGGTGGTGCGGATAGCGGCACGCCTCGACGAAGGCGCGCACCGCGTCCACCGTCTCGGCCTGGCACAGCAGGATGCCATGCGCCCCGCGCCCCAGGATCTGGCGAAACTGCCAGGCGTTGAAGCGCACATTGGCCTCGTCGGTGCCGTTCACCGGCGCCTCCACGATCACTGCCGGCGTGCGATGGCCCGACCGGGTCGGCCCGGCCGCGATCATCCCGGCCAGGTAGGCATCCAGCCCCGCCATGTCGAACGCGCCGTGCTCCATGCCCACATTCATGTAGTCGGCCCAGGTGGCGGCATCAGCCTGGCCCTGCGCGAAGGTCAGCACATGGCCGCTGTGCGGGCCATCGTAATAGATGGCCTGTCCCTGTTCCAGCAGCTCGATCGCGCGATTGATCCGGGTTGCCATGCCGACGCTCCTTCCGTTGCCTGCCCGGCATGGGGCCGGGGGAGCACGCCGCCGTCAACCCACCACGAGGCACACGCATCGTTACTGTCGGCACCACGGGCTGGGGGCAGAATATTACTGTCGAATGACCGCGATTTAATTGACATGACGGCGGTGTAATCGCCCCGCACCAGGAACGTTCATGTCCGAAGCGGCATGTTCGCGATGTCGACGGCAGCGATCTGCCGCATCTCAGACACAGTATTCTTGCCGCACTCAGGAGGAACGACATGACCCCTACTCCCCCGACCCGCACCGCCGGCGCAACCTGGCGCCGTACCGCGCTGGCCGCGGTGCTGCTGGCCGGCACCACGCTGGGCGGTTTCGCCGCCGTGCACGCCGCCAATGACGCAGCCACCGCCGCGCAGCCCGTGAACCCGACCGCGGTCACCACCGCGCAGACGCTGCCGGACTTCTCGAACCTGGTCACGCGCGTGAAGCCGGCGGTCGTGTCGATCACCACCAAGATGAAGGTGCAGCCGGCGTCGATGGAAAGCGGCGGCCGCGGCGGTCCGATGCCGTTCCCGTTCGGCCAGATGATGCCCGAAGGCCCGCAGCAGCAGCCCCGCTCGGCCGAGGCCCGGGGCTCGGGCTTCATCGTCAGCGCGACGGGCATGATCGTTACCAACAATCACGTCGTGAAGGACGCCACCAGCGTCATGGTCACGATGGATGACGGCACCGAGCTGTCGGCCAAGGTGGTCGGACGTGACCCGCGCACCGACATCGCCGTGCTGAAGGTCGATGCGCCGAAGCCGCTGCCATACATTCAGCTTGGCAATTCGCGTGACGTGAAGCCGGGTGAGTGGGTGGTCGCCATGGGCAACCCGTTTGGCCTGGGCGGCACCGTCACCGCCGGCATCGTATCGGCGGTGGGCCGCGACATCGGCTCGGGTCCGTATGACCAGTTCATCCAGATCGACGCGCCGATCAACCAGGGCAACTCCGGCGGGCCGCTGTTCACGCAGGATGGCAAGGTCATCGGCATGAACACCGCGATCCTTTCGCCGCATGGCGGGTCGGTCGGCATCGGGTTCGCCGTGCCGTCGGACATGATCCGCACCATCACCAGCCAGATCGAGACCTCGGGCCATGTCACCCGTGGCTTCATCGGGGTGGAATCGCAGGGTCTGAACGCGACCACCGCCAAGGCGCTGGGCGTGTCGGAACACGCCGGCGCGCTGCTCGCCGGGGTGAAGGCCAACGGGCCGGCGGCCAAGGCCGGGCTGAAGGCGGGCGACGTGATCCAGGCGGTGAACGACCAGAAGGTCACCAGCCCGCGTGACCTCGCGGTGAACGTTGCCAGCCTGAAGCCGGGTGACGAGGCACGCCTCAGCATCCTGCGCAACGGCGCCACGCAGGAGGTGAAGGTCAAGATCGGTGAGATGCCCGGCGAGCGCCTGGCCGCGAACGAGGAGACGGCACAGCCGAACCGGATGCAGGTGGGCGTTGCGCTCGCGCCGCTGTCGCCGGAACTGCGCGCCAGGCTCGACCTGCCGGACGACGTGAACGGCGCGGTGATCCAGCAGGTGCGTCCGGGCTCGCCGGCCCAGGCGGCCGGGCTGCAGCCGGGTGACGTGATCGTGGCGGTCGGGTCCACCGATGTCGACTCCCCGGCCGAGGCGGTGAAGGCGATGCGCAAGGCCCTGTCCGGCAAGGACAAGGCGCTCGCGGTGCGCATCCTGCGGAATGGGGAGCCGGCCTTCGTCGGCATCCCGATGGATCAGTCGGAGCAGACCACCGGCTGATGTTGCGGGAAGGAAGCGTGGGCTCATCCTCCTGAGCGCGCTTCTTCCCCGGCCTTTCTAAGAAGAAACGTTCCAGGAAGGCGGACCGCGGCCCGCGCCGAGACATCGGCGCGGGTTCGCGTCGTGACAACCGTCTGGCGGGGCGGCTTACGCGTGTCCGGCTCCGCGCTCCTCCCGCCACAGCGACAGCACATCCTGCACCGGCCGGTCCGAGAAGCTGAACAGCACCGCTTCCGTCGACGCCTTGTGATGATGCCAGTGCCAGCTTGGCACCACGAACAGATCGCGCGGCTTCCAGCGGATGACGGTATCGCCCACGACCGTCTCGCCTTCGCCCTCCACCACCGAATACACGGTCCCATCGGTCGAGCGGTATGGCGCGGTGGCGAACCCGTCCTGCAGCAGCGCCATGAACGCCCCGATCGTCGGCATCGGCGATCCGCCGCTGGCCGGGTTGATATAGCGCAGCTTGTGGCCATGGCACGGATCGGGATCGCCGTTGCGCGCCATCGTGGCCAGCGCCTCGCGTGAGCGGGCATAGGGATAGCTGAACACCGGCGACGATCTGATCGCGGGCTTCCAGTCCACCGGGACCATGTTGGCGCCGAACCGTGCCGCGCTGTCGCCGACGGGGCGGGCGATGCTCTGGCTGTCGGCGTTCAGCGGTTCGGCGAAGCTCGCGTCGAACAGCTTCACGATCGGGATATCCAGCCCGTCCAGCCACACCATCGGCTGATCGGTCTCGTTGCCGTGGTCGTGCCAGGTCCAGCTTGGGGTGATGACGAAATCCCCCGGTTCCATCAGCGTCCGCTCACCCTCGACCGCGGTATAGGCGCCGTGGCCCTCGACGATGAAGCGCAGCGCCGATTGGGCGTGCCGGTGCGCCGGCGCGACCTCGCCGGGCATGATGAGCTGCAGGCCGGAAAACAGGGAGTGCGTGATGCGGGTCTGCCCGGCCAGGCCGGGGTTTTCCAGGATCAGCACCCGCCGTTCCGCTTCCTTGGCGGTGATCAGCCCGCCCGAGCGCATCAGGAACGGACGGACGACATTGTCGTAGTCCCAATGCGCGGGCAGGGCGGGGGAGGTGGGGGATCGGGTGACCAGCGCGTGCAGCCGCTCCCATAACGGGGCCAGGCTGTGCGCCGCGATCTGGTGGTAGAATTCCTGCCGCTCCGCCGACGGGGCGGAACCGTGCGCCGTGTCGTTCATCGGACGTCACCTTCTTCCGGTTCAGTCCCGGTAAGGCAGCCCGACCGCGGCTGTCAATCGTCAGGCAGTCGCCCGCTCCGGCCCCTTGTTCGAGTTCCCCGCCAGGCTCGGCACCTCGACATCGATTTCCAGCATCGAGACCTTGTCGCCGCGGTCCAGCTTGATCTGCACCGCGCTGCGATCGATCGAGACATGCTTGGCGATGACCGCGAGGATCTCCTCCTGCAGGGTCGCGATCAGGTCCGACTTGCCCAGGACACCGCGCTCATGGGCCAGCAGGACCTGCAACCGCTCCCGCGCGACAGGGGCCGAGCTGCGCTTGCGGAAGATGTCGAACAGGTTCATGCGACCCTCCGCCCGAACAGCCGGCTCATGAAGCCTTTGCGCTCCAGCGGCACCACGACCTCGACCTGCTCGCCCTTCAGCCGCTTGGCCGCGTCGAAATAGGCCCGGGCCGGCGCGCTTGTCGGGGCGTTCAGCGTGACCGGGGCCCCCAGGTTGGATGCCTTCAGCACTTCCTCGCTTTCCGGGATGATGCCCAGCAGCGGGATCGACAGGATCTCCAGCACGTCCTCGGTCTTCAGCATTTCCCCGCGGGCGGCGCGGTTGGTGTCGAAGCGGGTCAGCAGCAGGTGCTTGTCCATCCGCTCGCCCTTCTCGGCGCGCAGGGTCTTCGAGTCGAGCATGCCGATGATCCGGTCCGAGTCGCGCACCGACGATACCTCGGGGTTGGTGACCACCACGGCGATATCGGCATGGCGCATCGCCAGCAGCGCCCCGCGCTCGATCCCCGCCGGGCTGTCGCAGATGACCCAGTCAAACTTCTCGCGCAGTTCGCCGATCACCT
>CAYZKM010000034.1:0-18114 GCA_964478525.1 uncultured Bifidobacterium sp. | reverse complement strand
CAGAGCGGCACGCTGACATTGAACGAGGCTTCAATGAGGTCCAGGCGTTACCGCCCGGAATGACCGCCCACCCTCTACCACTCTGTTCGACAAAGGAAAACCCCCTGCACCTGCGACCGCTCCCCAAAACCGTCCGGCCAGCCCTGCTCGGCGCATCCAAAACTCCTATTCACACTGACAAAGAACAAGTCCCCCACTTGAACCTTCCCACCCGCGAGCGCTCCCGCCGATTCCCGCAGCATCGGACCGCTCGCGCCAGCCTCGGCACTATATCACGATTGCCTCCCGCACGATCGGCGCAAAGGTTCGTCCCAGGCTTTCGACGGCCAATTCCACCGCCTCCGCCGGGCCGACGTCGATGATCAGCACGTGGTCGTCTTCTCGCTTGATCAGCCCCTCTAACGCCGCGCCAAGCTCCACCCGTCGCCGCGCTGTCAGCCGGCACTGGAACACCGACAGCTGCAGCCATCTGCCATAGCCGTGCATCGCCCGGAACACCCGTCGCCATCGCTTCTGGTCTCCGATGTCATACGTCACGATATACACCCGTTCATGCGAAGGAAGTCGGGCCATCGCCTCACCTCGGGATATAGTGGGGGTATTTCGCGATCTCGCCGGTCAGGTGGCGCACCAGAAGCCTCGCCTGGACGTGCAGCATGCGCCGCATGGAGATCTGATAGCCGAAAACGGGATGGGACAGTTCCTGATCCAGCCGTCTTTCCCATCCCGCGATCAGTGACCGCCGCCCGACAGGTGTCAATGCACAGCCGCCGGCTGATCGGATGAAGGCGTCCGGCCCGATCTCGCCGTTGTTGACCGCCATCAGCACTGTCGAGTCGGCCAGGATGGGTCGGAACGGTTCCATCATGTCCAGCGCGAGCGCGGGGCGGCCGGGGCGCTCCACATGATACAACCCGACCCATGGGTCCAGCCCGGCGATCTCCAGCACGGTCGCCCAGGCGCGTGTCAGCAGCGCGTAACTCAGCGAGAAGCATGCGTTCAGCGGGTCGGCGGGTGGCCGGCGCGACCGGCGTGCGTAGTCGAACGTGCCCAGGGCGCGGGCGGTTTCGGTGAACTGGGCGGGGAACGCCTGGAAATACAGCGCCGCTGCCTCGCCTTCCGTGCCCAGCAAGGCCGACCGGTCGGGGGCCTGGCTGGTCTTTTCCGCCAACTGCCGCAGCCGTTCCAGCAACCCCTCCCGCTCGGCCGCGTCGCCACGCCAGTTGCGACGCAGTAATGTACGCTGGTTGCGGATCTTCGCCGCCACCAGGTCCCGGGCAAACCGCAGCGCCCGGCCCGCATCCGCCGTCGCCTCGTACTGCGCTCGCCTGGCCACCGCGCTGCGCGGCCCACGACTACCGGTGGTGGCCAGGAACCAGAAGCCCGAGCTCATCCAGGCGATGGGGATTTCACGTCGCACCGCCTCGTGCAGCGCCGGCGTGGTCAGGGAAACCGGACCGGCCAGCACCAGTTCGCTGACCTCGCCGAACGCGATCTTGCGGTCCGCATCGCCTTCGACCGTGATGACCAGCTGCTCGCCCGAGCGGCCGATGCGCGCGCCGGGTGTCTGTATATATAAAGGCATCGCAGCGTCGGCGGGCGGCGGTGGCGTGCGCGGCACATCACCCTTGCGGAACAGGTTGACCTCGTCCGGCAGGCAGATCGGCAACAGGGAGCAGCGTGTGCACTTGGGGCTGTGGTCCAGCGGCGGGGGAATGTGACGCGCCGCCGCGGCCAGGCGCAGGTCGGAAGCGGCAGCAAGCGCGGAGGCCAGCAATTCGTCGGTCAGCGGAATGCGCACGCGCTCCCGGCTCTCGACATACCACAGCGCGCCCTCGGTGCAGGTGTAGCCGGCCTCGCGCAACAGCAGGGCCTGGATGGCGATCTGGACGCGCTCGGGCAGATAGGCGCCTTCGGCGACGTGGGGGCGACGGCCTTTTTTGTGATCGATCGGGATGGCGGCGCCGTCGGTCAGGGTCAGGACATCGATCTCGGCGATCAGGCCGAGAGAGTCCGAGGCCAGCGTGATCCGCCGCGTCTCCATGTCCGGCGGATCGGGATCCGCCGGATCGGGCGGCGCGGGGCCCGACTGCCGGCCGCGCGCATGGACACGGTTGCCCTGCGCGGTGTCGGCACTGTCCGCCCACTGGCCATCGACCCATTCCAAGTAGGCCAGCCGCGGGCAGTACGCCCACTCGTTCACCATCCGCGCGGGAATCAATTGTTCGTCCGGGCCGGCGGGTGGCGCAGGTAGAGCGAGGGTGGGTTGGGTGGTCATTGCTGGCCTCGCATAAGCCGTTCAATCCGGGATCAACCGAAACAATCCAACGCCAGGGAAACGGTGGAATGCGAACACGGCGTGCACCATCCGGCGGGATCTGTACCCTGGAGAGCGCGGTGGCGGTCGGTGAACCCGTCTTCGTCGTGGTCCTTCGACAGAAAGGATACGCATGGCGGGCCGGGCCGATATCGCGAGGCCCGCACCACACCCACCCCACGAACGTTCCCATCGCTCGGCCGCATGCCCACGACTTTCAGCCAATGTAAGCTCGTTTCTGTGCCGGCCGACCGGTCCGACCACGTTCCTGTATCGGTCAGCCGAAAATAATTCTGCTAGTCGACATTACCATATGCGACTTCCATCGCAATGTCGAGCCGTAAAAGAAATGACCTGCGTGCGGTACCCTGAAAGCGCGTCCCGGCCCGACCCCCACCCAGGGATCGGGCCCGATCCCTGTATCTACGCTGCTTCAGACAGTTGCCGCGGATGGTAGATCGCGATGTGCGTCACACGAGCGATGGGACGGGCATCGTCCGCCACCACAAGGGCGTCGATCTCCACCCATTTGTGGCCCTTGTGCTGATAGTTCTTCGTGACCTTCGCGCGCACGTTCAGCGTGTCGCCCAGACGCGCGACGCCCAGGTTCTGCGCCGTGCTGCCCATGTGCATCCAGGCCGGCAGCACCACGTTGTGCGACAGCGCCCAGTTGCAGCAGCGCAGCACGGTCGTCGGGTGGACGATGCCGTCGGCCATGTACAGCCCCAGCGTCTCCCGTGTCTCGTGCTTGTCCTGCGCCTGGTATTCCGGTGTGATCGTCAGCGGGTTCATGCCCAGCCATTCGCCGATCGCCAGCGACTTCTCATCGGCGGGCAGGCGATGCGACCGTGCCGCCACCGCCTTGAAATCCGACAGCAGGGGCATCGCGGGTGCCGTCGCGGGCAGGGCGGCGCGCCCGGTCGCGCACAGCACACCGGCGCTGTTCACCTGGATGTCCAGCCCGGTCGCATCCTCGATGGCGCTGACCTCGGCCATGTCGCCTTCATAGACCGGCTTGCCGAAGCGGCCCTCGCCGGTGCCGCGTTCCAGCCAGGCCTTGCCCCACCGCGCGACCGGCATGTGGGACATATAGCCATAGACATGCACACCGCCGACCAGGCCGCCCTTGAAGCCGAACTTCCTGGCGGTGGCGTCGTCGTGGATCTTGTTCTCCGATGCCTTGGCAGAGTTGAAGGCCAGTACCTCGTAAGGCTGCATTGCGGCCATTGTTGTTTCCTCCGAAACGGATGGGGCGGCGGGATCACCCCCGCCGCCCCGGTCGTGGTTGGTCAGCTCAGTGCCCATATCCCGACTTCATAGCCGGGGATGAAGTTGCGGTTGTTCATGTCGGGATTGCGGTTCACGAAATTGCGGTTGAACATCGGGTGCTTCACGCTGCGCACCTCGTGCTCGATCTGGAAGATCAGCTTGTTGGTGTCCAGATCCACGATATCGACCGTCCGATACTGGTGCTGGTCGCTCTCCTCGGTGATCAGGCCGCGCTCCACCAGCTTCTTGTGCGGACCCGAGAAGTCGACCAGCGTGATCTGGATATGGTGCCCGTCATAGGCCGGCTGCGGCGTGTCGGTTTCGCGGAAGGTCACCTTCGCTTCCATCGAACATTGCGCCCAGGCATACGGCCCGCGGTCATCGCTGGCGACGCCGGCCAGGCCGCCGAAAATCTCCCGGTAGTACCGGGCAATCCCTTCCAGGTTGGCGCCGACCGGCACGTCGAACTCGACATAGGGCATGCCGACGCGCATCGGGCCGAACCTGTCGGGATCGGGCGCATGGCAGCGGATGCGGTTGCCCCACGGGCAGGTGGTTTCCACCACGTCGCCGGCCTCGCGGAAGCTGAACTTCGTGCCGTCCAGCTGCGTCCGGACATTCGTCAGGCGGCGCAACAGCGCTTCCAGGTCGGGCAGCACCAGGGCCGTGGTGCCGCGCACCACCTGCTGCCCGCGCGTGGGCAGGTGGAATTGGCCGCGCCCGACATTGACCCACATGTTCTCGATACCCGCCATCAGGTACGGGTCGCGGGTCAGGCCAAGGCCCGAGAGGTAGAAGGACGTGGCCTTCAGCTGGTCGGGCACGGTCACGTTGACATGGCCCAACTCGACGATGTTGCCGACATCCTCGGCGGCCCGATCGAAGACCGGTTGCGCTGGCGTCATGTCGTTCATCCGCTGTACTCCCCCTCTGCCCGAGTTGATCCCGATGGCGCATGATAGTCCCGGGCACCTGCCCTGGTCCATGGGCGGGCAGGGGCAGGCATGGCTTGGGGGGACGTCATGACAGTCATGAGCTGGGAGGAGTGGTCGCGCCTGGATGCGATGGCGCTGGCCGGTCTGCTGCGTGCCAAGCAGGTGACACGGCGCGAGGTCGCCGCGCAGGCGGGCGAGGCGGTGGCACGGATGAACCCCCGCCTGCAGGGCGTGGTGGAGCTGTTCGCCGATACGCTGGACAACCCCGACATCGACCACCCAAGCCGCGAGGGCCTGCTGGCCGGGGTGCCGATGTTCATGAAAGACCTCGGCTCGGGCCTGCGCGGGCGGCGGCAGGACTCGGGATCGGCACTGACCCGGGGCACGGTGATGTCGGCGACCGACCCGACCATCGGGAATTTCCTGCGTGCCGGCCTTGTGCCCATCGGGCGGTCCGCCACGCCCGAGTTCGGCATGACCTTCGACACCACGATCGCCTATGATGGCCAGGTCACCGTCACCCGCAGCCCGTGGAACCTGGACCGCACGCCGGGCGGATCGTCGGGCGGGTCCGCCGCCTCGGTGATCGCCGGGGTGGTGCCGCTGTCGATGTCGTCAGATGGCGGCGGGTCGACCCGCATCCCGGCCTCGTTCTGCGGCCTGGTCGGGCTGAAGGCCTCGCGCGGGCGGGTGCCACAGCCCTTGGCGCGCAACGAATACATGACCCGGATCAGCATCGACGGCGTCGTGACCCTCACCGTGCAGGACACCGCCGCGGTGTTCGAATACCTGACCCGCATCCCCAATGGCGGGTCCTTCATCCGGATGGGCCCACCCGCCGGGTCCTACCTGACCGCCATCGAACGGGCGCCGAAGCGGCTGCGCATCGGCCTGTCCACCGGGCGCTGGGGCCGCAACACCGACACCGACCCACAGGTTGCCGCCCGGGTGCGAGAGGTCGCGTCCCTGATGGAAAGCCTGGGCCATGTGATCGAGGAGCTGGACGATGCCGCCATCTGCGACTGGTCGGTCATGTGGCCGACCTATATCCAGCAATGGATCGGCAGCCGAGCCACCTTTGCCTTGATGGCCAGGGACAAGGGAATGGGGCAGCAGGAGTTGCAGACGAAACTGACCCCCATGAGCTGGCGCCACTACATGGCCTCGGAACGCTACGACAAGTTCGACATGTTCCGCATGATGAACGGCAACAACACCGTCACCCGGCAGTTCGGCGCCCTGATGGACCGGTATGACGTCCTGCTGACCCCCACCCTGGCGATCCGGGTGCCGACGGCGAACGGCCCCTACTCCCTGCTGCGGGACGAGGACCTGGACGACTGGGTCGGGCGCCTGGCCGATGCCTGCCGCTATACGATGCCGGGCAACGAGACCGGGCTGCCGGCGATCAGCATCCCCGCCGGGCACGATGCCGACGGGATGCCCATCGGGGTGCAGGTGCACGGCAACTTCGCCGGCGAGGATGTGCTGTTGCAGATCGCCGCCCAGATCGAGCAGGCGCGCCCGGCCTGGTTCGGCGCCGTGCCGCCCGTGCATGTGACCCGGGGAGCATGACCAGCCCGCCATGATGCCCGAGCCGCCGCGTACCGGCCTGCGCGACCTGTTGGCCGCGCCCAGCTTCCTGCGCCTGTGGTCGATCGGCGGCTGCGTCAACACGATGCGCTGGTTCGACCTGCTGGCCGCGGCGCTGTTCACCCTGGACATGACCGGGTCGGGCCTGGCCGTGGCCGTCGTCTCGGCCGCCCGCACCATGCCCATGCTGCTGTTCGGGGCCTTCGCCGGCGTGGTGACCGAGTCCCTGAACCGCAAGCACGTCCTGCTGTTCGGCCAATGCGTCGCCTTCACCGCCTCGCTCACCATCGCTCTTCTCGCCTGGGCCGGCATCGCTCGGCCCTGGCACGTCGCGGTGGCGGCCTTCGTCGCCGGCGTGGTCTGGTCGACCGAGATGGCGACCCGGCGGCGCATGGTGGGGGAATGCGTGGAACCCGCCCTGGTGTCCCGCGCCCTGGCACTGGACACGATGTCGAACTCGTTTACCCGGCTGCTGGGGCCGATCTCGGCCGGCGCGGTCTACCAGACATTCGGCATCGCCGGGTCCTTCACCGTGTCGTGCTGCGTCTATGCCCTGTCGGCGAGCCTGGTCGTCGGGCTGCGCTACCGCCAGGCGGTGCGGCCGCTGGTCCTGGCACAGGTGCCGCGCGAACTGGCCGAGGGCGTTCGCTTCGCCCGCGGCCACGTGACCATCGCCGGGGTGCTGGCGGTGACGATCGCCATGAACCTGCTGGGCTTCCCCTACAACGCTCTGGTCGCCCCGATCGGGCGCCTGGTGTTCGAGGTGTCGCCGACCCTGGTGGGCGTGCTGGCGGCCTCGGAATCGTTCGGGGCCTTCGTCGGCGGGGTCTGGCTGACCAGCGGCGGGCCGCGCCTGTCGGGGCATGTGCTGATGATCGGCGGGTCGCTGGTATTCGTGACCTGCGTCATGCTGATGCCCCTGATGCCCGTGTTCCCCCTGGCCTGCCTCTGCCTGGCCGTGGCCGGATTCGGGTCCTCGGCCTTCGCCAACATGCAGACCGCCCTGATCGTGCTGCATGCCCCGTCCCATATCCGGTCCCGGCTGATGGGGCTGCTGACGGTCTGCATCGGGATGGGGCCGCTGGGCATCCTGCTGATCGGCGTGGTGGCCGAGATACTGGGGCCACGCCGCGCGATCCTGATCGTCGAGTCGGTCTGCTGGGTCTGGGTGGCCTTGCTGGGATGGTGGTGGGTGCGGCGGGAACGCCGGAACGCCCCCGCCGTATAGAGCGGCGTCAGGCGATGCCGGCGATCTCCATCCACAGCGCCCGCGTCTCGCCGCGCGGGTCGTTCTCGATCCGGCAGGCCGCGTCCAGCACCATCGTGGCCCGATCCGCGGGTGTATAGACAGGCCAGGCCGGGATCGACGGATGCGACGGCACGCCGTCGCGGGCGAAGCGGGCCCATGTCCCCGACATCGTCGCGGCTAGGCCTCGGGCGGCGGGGCCGAGGTCGGTCAGGTTGGTCAGGTCGATCGTGTCGAAGGCGAACGGCACGTCCATGGCGTGCGGCGCCTTCAACCGTCCGTCATGCACCGGGGTCCGCCAGTCGAACGAATACATCCAGACCTTGCCCCGCCCTTGCGCCACCCGCCGCTGGGCCAGCACCAGCGACCGCAGGCGGAAGTTGCAGTCCGTCGTCGCGGCGATCAGCCTCTCGGCCGGGGAGGCGCCGGGATACAGGCGTCCATACGTGGCCAGCACGCGGTCGGCATGGGTGCCGGCCAGGCCGCCGATGCGGGCGCGCAACTCGTCCTCGGTCAGGGTGCGGAACCAGACCTTGTCGTCGGTGGCCATGAAGATCGTGGTCTCGTCCAGCATGTCGCCGATGATCAGCGGCACGTCGGGCGACGCGGCGGGGCCGGCCGGGTCGAACGGATGGGTCGGCACGATGTCGCCATCCACCACCGGGCCGAACGGGTAGCGGTCGAACAGCGGGGTGGGCGACGGGCCCAGCGCCTTCTCGGCCGGCTTGACCGCGCCAAGCAGCGCGGCGACCGGCACCGCCTGCAGTTGGCCGATATCGCCCTTGCCCAGACCGAGCGTAGCCAGAACATGCCCGGTCAGCGCGGCGGCGCGGGCGGGGGTGCGCAGGCGGATGCAGGCCCCGCTCTGGATGATCGCCCGGTGGAACAGGCCCTTCGCGCGGGGCATGGTCAGCAGGACCGAGACCTTCCCGCCCCCACCCGATTCCCCAAAGACCGTGACATTGCCCGGATCGCCGCCGAACGCCCCGACATTGTCGCGCACCCATTCCAGGGCCGCGACCATGTCCAGCGTGCCGGCATTGCCGGATTGGGCGAACTCCGGCGACGCGATCGACGACAGGTCCAGATGGCCGAAGATATTCAGCCTCTGGTTGACGCAGACCACCACCACGTCGTCGCGCCGGGCGAGGCGGGTGCCGCGGGTGCGATCGCCGTTGGCGTTGCCATAGGCGAAGGCGCCGCCGTGGAACCAGACCATGACCGGGCGCTTCTGCCCGTCGGGCGCCGGGGTCCACAGGTTCAGGGTCAGGCAGTCCTCGGTTTCCGGGGACGGGTCGGGCGTGCCGGACAGGGTTTCCAGTTCCGGCCGGGTCGGGTTGCGCAACCCGGCCTGCGGGGCCTTGCCCAGGATCGCGGTGGCGTCGCGGATGCCGGCCCATGGCGCGGGCGGGCGGGGCGGCAGGAAGCGGTTGGCGCCGCCGGTCGGTGCGCCATAGGGCAGGGACAGGAAGGCGGCGATGCCCTCCATCATGGTGCCCCGGACCCGGCCGTATGTGGTTTCGACAGTCGCGGACATGGTCATCCCCTGGGTCATCCCCGTGTGTTTGCGCCCAGCATGCGACCGGGGGGCGGGGCTGTCGAGGGAACCGGCCCCACGCCGTCCCGGTTGCCAGCACGGCCGCGGAAGGACAGCATGGCCGGGTCCGGTTCGCCAGAAGGTCGCCCGATGCGCAACGCCAACCATCGCTTCACCCTCGCATCCCGCCCCGCCGGCATCCCCGGGCCAGGCAACTTCGCGGCCGACACCATCCCCATCCGTGCCCCGGCCGATGGCGAGGTGCTGGTCGAGACCATGTACATCTCCATCGACCCGGCCATGCGGTCCTGGATCAGCGACGGCCCGGCCTATACCCGCCGGATCGAGATCGGCGATGCGATGCGCGCCGGCGGCGTGGGCCGGGTGGTGGAAAGCCGCACGCCGGGCCTGGCCGTGGGCGACATCGTGCAAGGCCGGGTCGGCTGGCAGAGCCACCCCACCCTGCGGGGCCGCGAGACCCAGAAGCTCGACCTCTCCCTCGGTTCCGTCCACGACTGGCTCGGCCCGCTGGGGACCAGCGCGCTGACGGCCTATTTCGGGCTGCGGGACGTGGGCGACCTGCGGCCAGGCGATCGGCTGCTGGTGTCCACTGCGGCCGGCGGCGTGGGGCAGATCGCCGTGCAGATGGGCTTGATCGACGGCTGCCGGGTGGTGGGCATCGCCGGCGGGGCCGACAAATGCCGGTTCGTGACCCAGGACCTCGGGGCCGAGGCGTGCATCGACTACAAGGCCGAGCAAGACCTGACGGCGGCGATTCGGCGGGCCTGCCCGGACGGGGTGGATGTGTATTTCGACAATGTGGGCGGGCCGATGCTGGACGCCGCCCTGGCCAACATGCGGGTGGGCGGGCGCATCATCTGCTGCGGCCGGATATCCCAGGCCGCCGCGGCCGAACCCTATGGCATCCGCAACCTGGGCATGATGGGCGGGCGGCGGATGCGGATGGGCAGCTTCATCGTGTTCGACTACAATCCCCGCTACCCCGAGGCTCGCGCCTGGCTGTCCGCCCAGATCCGCGCCGGCCGGCTGCGGCAGAAACTGCATATCGAGGACGGGCTGGACCGCGCGCCCCATGCGCTGGGCATGCTGTTTCGTGGCGAGAACACGGGCAAGCTGGTGGTCCGGGTGGCGGAATAGCGCCCGACCTCCCCTGTCCGCCCGCCGCCGCGACCCCATCTGCCCCTGGACAACCGGGGAATACCGCCATGGCCGACGACGCGAACCTGCTGGCTGGGGAGTCGTCCCCCTATCTGCTGCAGCATGCCGGCAACCCCGTCCACTGGCGCCCCTGGGGGGCGGCCGCGCTGGCCGCGGCCAAGGCGGCCGACAAGCCTGTCCTGGTCTCGATCGGATATGCCGCCTGCCATTGGTGCCATGTCATGGCCCATGAATCCTTCGAGGATCCCGACACCGCCGCCCTGATGAACAGCCTGTTCGTCAACATCAAGATCGACCGCGAGGAACGGCCCGACATCGACCACATCTACATGTCGGCCCTGCATGCCCTGGGCGAGCAGGGCGGCTGGCCCCTGACCATGTTCCTGACGCCCGACGGCGCGCCGTTCTGGGGCGGCACCTACTTCCCGCCCGAGCCGCGCTGGGGCCGCCCATCGTTCCGCCAGGTCCTGATGGGCGTGGCCGAGGCATACCGCACCGGCGCCGAGGCCGTGGTGAAGAACACCGCCGCCCTGGCCCGTTACCTGGCCGACCAGTCCACCGCGCAGGTCGGTGACCTGCCGCGACCCGCCCATCTGGACGCCGTCGCGCAGGCCTATATCAGCCTGAACGATCCGGCCAATGGCGGGCTGCGCGGGGCGCCCAAGTTTCCCAACCCGCCGATTTTCCGCTTCCTGTGGCAGAACGCCTTCCGCACCGGCGACCCGGCCGGCCAGGACATGGTGCGCCTGATGCTGGACCGGATGTCCGATGGCGGTATCTACGATCATCTGGGCGGCGGCTTCGCCCGGTATTCCGTCGACGACATCTGGCTGGTGCCGCATTTCGAGAAGATGCTGTACGACAACGGGCAGTTGCTGGAACTGCTGGCGCTGGCCCACGCCCTGGCGCCGTCCCCCCTGTTCGCCGGGCGCGTGGCCGAGACCATCGGCTGGATGGACCGCGACATGACCGCCGAACGCATCGACGGCCGAGCCGCGTTTGCCGCGTCGGAAGATGCTGATGCCGAGGGGGAGGAAGGCCGCTTCCATGTCTGGACCGAAGCCGAGATCGACCGTCTTCTGGGCCCCACCGCCCCGGCGTTCAAGCGCGCCTATGACGTGACGGCGGCCGGCAACTGGGAAGGCCACACCATCCTCCGCCGCGTCACCCCGCTCGGCACCGACGCCGAGGAGACGGCCCTGGCGCATTGTCGGGACATCCTGTTCCAGGCAAGGGAGAAGCGCGTCCGTCCGGGGCGCGACGACAAGGTGCTGGCCGACTGGAATGGCCTGGCGATCGGCGGCATGGTGCGCGCCGCCGCGGTCCTTGACCGGCCCGACTGGCTGGCCCGCGCTCGTCAGGCGTTCGAGTTCGTGCTGCACACCATGGCCGCACCTGATGGGCGCATCCATCATGCGCTGCGGCTGGGGCGGGTCTCGGCCGCCGGGCTGCTGGACGACCAGGCATCGATCGCGCGAGCGGCCCTGGCGCTGTTCGGCGCGACCGGCGAGGCGCATTTCCTGGACACCGCCATCCGCCTGGCCGACGTGGCCGAGGCGCTGTTCGCCGACGGCCAGGGCGGGTTCCATACGACCGCGTCGGATGCGACGGATGTGCCGATGTCGCGCCCCCGGACCGCGGCCGAGAACGCGACCCCCGCCGCGAACGGTGTCCTGGCCGAGACCCTGGCGCGGCTGTACCACCTGACCGGAGACGAGCGGTGGCGGACCCGGTGCGAGGCGCTGTTGCGGGCGTTTTCCGGCGATGTGAACCAGTTGACGACGATGGCGGGCCTGCTGGGCGCGGCGGACCTGCTGGAGGAAGCCGCCTGCGTGGTGGTGGCCGGCGATCCCGGGCACCCGCGCGCCGCGGCGCTGTTGCGGGCGGCCCTGGCGGCGCCCGATCCGGCGGTGGTGGTGGTCCGCGCGCCGACGCCCGAGGCTCTGCCCGCGGGGCATCCGGCGCATGGCAAGGCGGCGGCGGATGGGCCGGTCGCGTTCGTGTGCCGACGGCAGGTGTGCGGGCTGCCGGTGTCGGATGCGGCGGTGCTGGCGGGGTTGCTGCGCCGGCGACGGCAGGGGGCCTCACCGGACATGGGGTAGGACCGGCATTTCACCGCGCGCCCGGTTCGGGGGCGCGCGTCAGCCCGCGCCGCAGGTTTCCAGGGCTGCGTTGCCGGTCGGCCAGTGCCCGAGGCCGGCGAGGGTGGCCGCGTGCCGGATTTCCAGCACCTCGACCGCCATGAACTCATAATGGCCGACGCGGCTGAATCCGGTGATCCGCGCCGCCGGGTTCAGCGCCGCCGCCTTGCCGGCGGCCAGGGGCACTGATGTCGCCGCCGCCGCCCGCGCCACCAGGCCGTGGCGGGCGAGGGCCGAGCGGGTGCGGTCGCGGCCGAGGAAGACGTTGTGGGTGATGAAGGCGGCGCCGTTCGGCAGCAGATGGCGGTACAGCCCGTCCAGGAACGGGTCCATCCATGCGCGCCCGTCCGGGCCGCCCGCGCTCCAATACGCGTTGTGGGCGGGGTCGCAGGCGCCGCTGGCGGCGAACTGCGGCAGGTTGGCGGCGACGATGCTGAACCGCAGGCCGGCGACGGGGGTCCACAGCGATCCCTGGTGCAGTTCGGTGCGGTCCAGCAGGCCTTCCTGCCGCAGCAGGGTCCGGGTGGCGGCCAGGGCGCCGGCGTCGATGTCGATGCCGTGCATCCGCCGCACGCCCAGCCGCCCCAGTGTCGCGAGCACGGCGCCGCTGCCGACCCCCATGTCCAGCCCCAGGTCCAACCCGAACCGGCCGGCATGGTGCTGCAGCGTATCGATCAGCAGACCGGTATGGCCCGAGGGGCAGTACGGGTCGGCCTCGGCCAGTGTCGTGCCGTCAGAAGGTCTCATGGGCCAGCTCGTGATGGGTCAGGATCATCCGGGTCGCCGCCTGCTCGCCGAACAGGTGGAACAGCAGCGGCGTGGTGAAGGCATCCAGCAGGGTGGAGCTGATCAGTCCGCCGAAGATCGCCACCGCCACGGGATGCAGGATCTCGGTCCCCGCGCTGTCGGACGACCACAGCAGGGGCACCAGCGCCAGGCCGGTGGCCAGGGCGGTCATCAGCACGGGCATCAGGCGTTCGCGCGCGCCGCGGATCACCAGATCGCGCCCGAACGGGATGTTCTCGTGCAGGTGGAGGTTGATGAAGTGCCCGACCTTGAGCAGCGAGTTGCGCACCGCCACGCCGGTCACGGCGATGAAGCCGATCAGCGCGGGCAGGTCGACGTCCAGGCCGGCCAGCCACAGCGCGGCGACGCTGCCGACCAGGGCCAGCGGGATGTTGCCCATGATGATCAGGCTGAGCATCACCGACCGGAACCGGTGGTGCAGCAGCAGGAACATCAGCAGCAGCGCGAGCGGCGTCAGCAGGCCCAGCATGATCCGGCTTTTCTCGCCGTGGCGGAAATCGCCCTCGATGGCGATGTGATAGCCTGGCGGCAGGCGCAGTGACCCGACCATCTCGCGCACCCGGCGCACCGTCTGCGCCATGTCCTGGCGCCCATCCGTGTTCGCCATGACCGCGATGCGGCGCGCCCCGTCCTCGTGCAGGATCCGGCTGGGCCCGGTCGTGGTGATGGAGGTGGCGAAGGACGACAGCGGGATCGACCCGGCCGGCGTATCGAAGCGCAGGTTTTCCAGCACGTACGGATTGCGGTCGTCGTCATCCAGGCGGATGACCACGTCGAAGCGGCGGCCCTCGTCCAGGATCTGTGATACCACCTTGCCGTTGACGAAGCTGCCCAGGCGTTCCGTGATGTCGGCCGGCGTGATTCCGAACAGGGCGGCGCGCCGGTAGTCGATCGAGAACTTGTGCTGCGGCGAGAACGCCTGCTGCTCCACCGCGATGTCCACCAGGCCCGGGATCGCCCGCAGCGGGGTCTGCATCTTCTCGGCCAGAAGGCGGATCGTCGCCAGGTCCGGTCCGAACACCTTCAGGATGATATCGCCGCGCACCATGTTGTCCTGCGCCTGCATCCGGTCCAGCAGGAACTGGCTGACGTTCAGCGTGCCGGGGAACACCGACATGCGCTGGCGGATGTCGGCCATCAGCTCTTTCAGCGTGCGGCCGTTGTCCAGCCGCACCTTCAGCGCCCATTCATTTGCATAGACAGGGTCGACGTCGGAGTCCTCGTCGTAGCGGCCGGCGCGGTGGCTCATGGCCTTCACCTCCGGCAGGTTGCGGATCAGCTGTTCGGCCGCATTGCCGACGCGATAGGCTTCCGCCATCGAGGTATCGGGTGTCAGCGTCAGCGTGACATAGACGTTGCCCTCGTTGAATGTCGGCAGGAACGATCGCGGCAGCACGAAGATCGCAGCCGCAGCGATGATCACGACCGCGGCCGCCGCCGACAGCACGATCCGTGGCTCGCGCAGCACCCAGCGCAGTGCCATGTCGTTCCAGCGTGTCAGCCAGGCCATGACGCGTCCGCCATGCACGCGCTTCATCTCCTGTTCGACCGGCAGCAGGTAGTACGACAGCGCCGGCGAGACGGTGACCGAGACGATCAGGCTGGCGAAGATCGACACCACGAAGGCGGTGGCGAGCGGGACGAACATCCGCCCGGGCGGGCCGGGCAGCGCCATCAGCGGGATGAACACCACCAGCACGATCAGCGTGGAGTAGACGATGCCGGACCGCACTTCCTGCGAGGCGTCGGCGATCACGTTCATCACCGGGCGCGGGCGGTGGCGATGCGTGTTCTCCCGCAGGCGGCGCAGGATGTTCTCGACATTCACCACGGCGTCGTCGACCAGTGCGCCGATGGCGATGGCGATGCCGCCCAGGGTCATGGTGTTCAGCGTGACGCCCATGATCTTGAACACGATGGCACTGATCACCAGCGAGACCGGGATCGCCATCAGCGAGATGAAGGTCGGCCGCCATCCGCCGAGGAACACCATCAGCACCAGTGTCACGATGATGACGGCGTCGCGCAGCACGGTCCCGACATTGGAGATCGATTCCAGGATCAGGTCCGCCTGGTTGTAGGACACCATGCCGACCTCGATCCCGGGCGGGGCGGTCGCGCGCATCTCCTCCAGCACCTCGCCGATCGCGGCGGCGACCTGCACGGTGTTGGCCTGCGGCTGCTTGACGAACGTTAGGTTGACCGATGGTGTGCCGTTGAACGAGCTCTGGCCGGGGCGGTATGCGGCGGCGAACTCCACCTTGCCCAGATCGCCCAGCAGCAGCGGCGTCGTATCGCGATAGGCGACGACGATGGCGCGCATGTCGTCGAGGTTGCTGGTGCGGCTGATGTTCTGCAGCGCGAACCCGGTGCCCTGGATATCGACGAAGCCGCCGCTGGAGTTGATGGCAAAGCGTGACAGCGCCTTTTCGACATCGCCCAGCGTCAGCCTGTAGTAGTGCAGCAGCGCGAGGTTCGGGGTGAACTGGAAGGTCCGTACTTCTCCGCCGATGACGAAGACCTGGGAGACGCCGGCCACCGCCAGCAGGCGCGGGCGCAGCGTCCAGTCGGCGTATTCGCGCAGTGCCATCGGGCCTGTTCCGCCGGTGACGCCGGTCTGCATGATCAGCCCGGTTGCCGCCGCCATCGGCGCCAGCATCGGCACGACGCCGGACGGCAGCTGTGTCTGCGCGATCTGCAGGCGTTCCTGCACCAGCTGGCGGTTGCGGAAGATGTCGGTGTTCCAGCCGAACTGGATCTGGAAATAGGCGACCGAGGCCGAGGCGGCGCTGCGGATGGCCGTCACGCCTGCCAGGCCGTTCAGCGCGCGCTCGATCGGTCGCACGATCTGCAGTTCGATTTCCTCGGCGGTCAGGGTGCCTGCCTCGGCGGTCACCACCACGGATGGCGGGCGGGTTTCCGGCAGCAGGTCCACCGGCATGTCATGGATGATGACGGCGCCCCAGACCAGCAGGACGCAGGTGCCGACCAGGACCATGATCCGGTTGGCAAGGCTTGCGGAAACGATTTTCGCGAACATGGTTGCCAACCGCAGCAGGAGGAAATCGGTTCGGTGCGGACACGTGCCGGGGCGGCGCTGGCCCCGTCGCGTGGCCCGGGATCAGCGCCGGCGCAAGCCCCCGGCAATCGGGTCCACCCAGAAGACGCTGCCGATCAGGTCGGGGTGCTGGTTGCGGATCGTCTTGAGGAATGCCGCCTTCGCCGTCAGGGCATTCGCTTCTTCCGTCCGGTTGCTGAATCTCAGCAGTTCGGCGCGGTAGGTCAGCGCGGTATCGCCCAGCAGATAGCGTTCCACGGCCAGAAACTGTGCCTCGGCGCCGTCCAGGTCGCCTTCGGCCCAGCGGATCAGGCCGTCGATGATGACCAGGTGCTGATCGAAATAATCCAGGTACGGCATGGTCTTTTCGGCCATGGCGATGGTGTGGAAGGCGCGTGCCGCCTTCGCGTCCTTGCGGCTGAGTGCCATCATCGCGCGGTTGGCGGCGATGATGGCGCGCGCCGTGCCGGACACGACCGGCACCTGCATGCCGTCGGCGAAACGTTCGTCGGCGGCGATGAAATTGCCTTCCTGCGCGGTGACCAGGCCCAGCACGTTGAACAGCATCGCGCGTTGCGTGGCCTTGGTCTTGTCGAAGCCGAGCTGGAGGGTCTTGTTGGCGAGGTCGCGTGCTTCGCTGAAGCCGGTTGCCTGCCCGCGCAGCCCTTCGTTGTAGTAGGTCAGCGCCACGCGATAGGGCAGCGTGTCGGACGCGATACGGCGGGCCATCGCCTCGACCAGGGCGGATGGCGCCCTTTCGGGCCCGGCCAGCATGACCTTTCCGACCAGGCCGTTCGAGTCCGTGATCAGTGCATGCAGTTCGGAGTTGCCGTTGCCGTCGCCGTCGATCATGACCAGCTTCATGGTCACGCGCTCGGACCCGAACTTGTCCTGCAGCAGCTCGACGATCGGATCGATCTTCAGGGGTTTGGCGACCACCGACAGCAGGCTGTCCTTGCTGGCCTGTGCGACGGTGGGGAAGGGCAGGATGAAGGGAATGTCCGACAGGCGGGCGAATTCCGAGATGAACATGTTCTCGGCCGCGTCCTGCGTGAAGCCGTGCGATTCGACTGACTTGGGTAATGTGACGTCGACGCGCATGGTCTTGCCAAAGACCACCGCGTCCCCGACGACTGCCCCGAAAAGCAGGCTCGCCAGGACCAGAAGTGTACCGATGTCCATCCAGGAACCTCTAATAGAAGCCGCGTTGGCGTCGAAATGATGATGGCGCAGAATATGATACTGGCACGTCACAGTCAATTCTTTGTTCGATGGCTTTTGTGGACTTATGTTGATTAATGTATATTAACCATTTCTGCTTCATGACTTCAAGTCCCGCGCGATTTCCGGTTGGCCCGGGCCGCCGGATCGTGTAGATACGGGCCTCCATTCCTTCCGCCGGTAGAGGTCACCGCCTTGCTCCGTCCGACATATTTCATGCGCGCGACCCTGCTGGCCGCCAGCCTGCTGTCCGGCACCACGAACGTCGCATTCGCCCAGACGATGCCAGCCCCCACGACGCCAGCCCCCACGACACCAGTCCCCACGACGCCAGCCGCCGCGAAGCGGGTGGGCATCCCCGCGGCCACCGTCGCCGCCGGCATCGGCGCCATCGCCGGCGTCGTCGTGGTGAATGCCGCCATGCTTGGCCTCGGCGCCTTCCCCGGCGGGCTGGCCTATGCCGCCGGCGCGACCGTGCCGGGCGAGATGGCCGTCGCCATCAACCGGGTCCACACCGTGGTCAGCGCCGTCGCCGGCGCCTGGTTCGCCGAATATCTCTATGCCGGCCAGCAGACCGCCCCGGCACAGGGCTGGACCACCAACCGCGCCCTGTCCGCCGCCGCCGGCGCGGTCGGCGGCATCGTCGCGTTCGGCCTGCTGACCGGTCCGCTGGTATCCACCCCGTTTGCCGGCGGCGCCGTCGCCGCCGTGCCGGTCTCCGTCGTCGCTGGCAGCCGCATCCTGGCCGCGGCATCGGCCGGCGCCGGCGCGCTGGGCGGCACCTGGCTGTACGGACGAATGTCGGGCGAAC
>CAYZKM010000033.1:0-18247 GCA_964478525.1 uncultured Bifidobacterium sp. | reverse complement strand
GGTCTGCCGGAAAAACTGCGCGCGAAGTGGGACGCCAGCCTGGCGCGTCGTCTGCCAGGATCGAACAGCGATCCGGATTCCGCGGCCGTGGTCCTGTTCACCAGCGGATCAGAAGGAAGTCCCAAGGGTGTCGTGCTCAGTCACCGAAACATCCTGGCGAATTGCGCACAATTGTCGTCAGTCATCGATTTCGGCCGCAGCGACATCGTCTTCAATGCGATGCCAATGTTCCATTCGTTCGGGCTGACGGGCGGCACGATACTTCCGCTGATATCGGGTGTACGGACCTTTCACTATCCCAGCCCATTGCATTACCGGATCGTACCGGGCCTGATCTATGACACCGACGCCACGATCTGCTTCGGCACGGACACCTTCCTGAACGGATGGGCCCGGTATGCGCATCCATATGATTTCTATGCGATGCGCTATATTTTCGCCGGGGCCGAGAGGCTTCGCGACGAGACCCGCAGGCTGTTCGCTGACCGGTTCGGTGTGCGGATTCTGGAAGGGTACGGCGCCACCGAGACGGCGCCGGCGCTGGCCATGAACACCGCCATGCACTGCCGGGTGGGTTCCGTCGGGCGGTTCCTTCCGGGCATCGACCACCAGATCGCCCCTGTGCCCGGCGTCGAAAAAGGCGGGCGGCTGCTGGTGCGGGGACCCAACGTGATGCTGGGCTATCTGCGTGATGTCGCGCCGGGCGTGCTGGAGCCTCCGGCGGCTGGCTGGTACGACACCGGCGACATTGTCGAAGTCGACACTGCAGGATTTGTCACGATCGTTGGACGGGCCAAGCGCTTCGCGAAGATCGGCGGTGAAATGGTGTCGATGGCCGCCGCCGAGGCGCTGGCGCTTGAAGTCTGGCCAGGCGCCGACCATGCGGTGATCAGTATTCCGGACCCACGCAAGGGTGAGCAATTGGTGCTGGTGACGACGGCCCCGGATGCCGCGATCGCTGCCCTGCTGTCCGGGGCTCGGGCCAGGGGTACGCCCGAGATCATGGTCCCGCGTGTCATCGTGCCGGTTGCAACCATTCCGCGCCTGGGGACCGGGAAGATCGACTACCCGGCCGTGCAGGCATTGGTAACAGGCGCGGCATCGGTCGCAGCCCCTGAGGCCGTGGTTGATCCCGCCTGAGTTTCGCAGACGCAGCGCGGAAATATCTCGATTCGTCCTGGCCGGAACGCGAGCCTTGGCTTGATTGACTTGGTCGAGGCCATCTGCCTTAGTGTCATGCAAATCTAAGGCAACAGCCTTGCCCAAACGACAGACGACGAAGGGGGGTAACGTGACGCGATTCTACGGAAGCGGAACTGCGACCGGCCCATTCCGACTGCCTGCTGCCGTCGAGATCATGACCGGGGTCGAGGCCAGGCGCCTTGCTCGCCCGATGTCCACATCGCGAAACGTCCAATCTACTAGCCAGGTCTGAATCATGGAGATCGTTCTTGTTTCCCTGCTGAATGGGCTTGTCTACGGCATGCTCCTGTTCATGCTCGCCAGCGGCCTGACGTTGATCTTCAGCATGATGGGCGTCCTGAACTTTGCCCATGCCAGCATCTATATGATCGGCGCCTATCTTGCCTTCGAGATCAGCCGCTGGATCGGCTTCCTTCCAGCACTCATCATCGCCCCGCTCTTGTGCGGCCTGATCGGTGCCGCGATCGAGGTCTGGGGGCTCCGACGTGTCCATCACAACGGACATGTCGCCGAGTTGCTGTTCACGTTCGGCCTGGTGTTCATCATCCAGCGCGGCGTACAGATGACCTGGGGCATGCTTCCGATGCCGTATCGGGTGCCGGAAGCCCTGGATTTCCCGTTATTCTCGATCTACGGCGCGAATTTTCCGGCCTATCGCGGATTCATGCTGCTGGTCTCGGCCGGAATGCTGCTGGCGATCTGGCTGCTGCTGAAAAAGACCCGCGTCGGGTTGATCATCCAGGCGGCCTTGACCCATCCGAATATGGTCAGCTCGCTGGGACACAACGTGCCGATGGTTTTTACCGGCGTGTTCGCCGGCGGATGTCTGCTCGCAGGCCTGGCGGGCGTGATCGGTGGCAACTATCTGACGACGGAATCGAGCATGGCGGATGCCATGGGACCGATCGTGTTCGTCGTGGTCGTGTTCGGCGGTTTGGGTTCGTTGGCCGGATGCTTCATCGCGTCCATCTTCATGGGCATGATCCAGACCTTTGCGGTCGTGTTCGACTATACGTTCGCGGACATGATCCGGCCCATCTGGGCCGTGCCGGCCATGGATAATCTGCTGGGTGAGGTGTTGACCGTTCCGATGTCGCGCATCGGACCATTGCTTCCCTATGCCTTGATGATTCTGATGCTGCTCGTCCGACCGCGCGGCCTTCTGGGGACTCGTGACACATGAACGACGCCGTCCAACCTGCGGCTAGCCGCCTTTCGACTACGACGCCCGGACGCTCGGCATCAGGCTGGGGCTGGCTGCTGTGCATCGCGTTGGCCGTGGCATTGCCCTGGTGCTTCTACGACTGGAATTCCGGACGGCATTCGGGGTTCATGATCTCGATGCTGAGCCAGACGGGAATGATGATCATCTTTGCCCTGTCGTACAACATGTTGATGGGACAGGCGGGCCTGCTGTCATTCTGCCATGCGGTCTTCTTCGGTATCGGCGGCTACGTCACCATTCACGCGCTGGATGGCGCGACATCAGGGCAGTTCCCGATCCCGCTGGAGCTGATCCCGATATGCGGCGGATTGTCCGGCCTGGGCCTGGCCATGTTCTTCGGCTACATGGCCACCAAGCAGCGGGCCACGGCGTTCGCGATGATTACGCTTGGTATCGGCGAGTTGCTGGCCACAGCCGCGCTGATGTTCCACCACTTCTTCGGCGGTGAGGGTGGCATCACGTCGAACCGCATGATCGAACGTAGTATCTTCGGGCTGGCATACGGTCAGAGCATCGAAGTTTATTACCTGATCGTCGTCTGGACCTTCATCGCCGTCGGCCTGATGTTTTTCCTGACAAAGACGCCGTTGGGGCGCATGGCAAACGCCTGTCGCGACAACTTCGAACGGGCGCAGTTCGTCGGATATGATCCGCGTATGGTCCGGTTCCTGCAATTCTCGCTTGCCGGGCTGTTTGCCGGGATCGGTGGCTCGCTGTACGCCGTTACCTATGAAATCGTCACCTTCGATGCGTTGTCGGGCGCGTTGTCGGCAAATGCCCTGCTGATGGCCTATATAGGCGGGATAACCGTCTTCGGTGGACCGGTGTTGGGCGCCGTGCTGATCACGGTGCTGCAAAGCGGCGTCAGCCTGCTGTCCAATTCGTGGCTGGTCTATGTCGGTGTGCTGTTCATCACCATGGTGACCTTTGCCCCCGAAGGTATCGCCGGCATGATCGTCGCCCATCGCCCGATCAAGCGCGCCGGCATGATGGGCCGCCTGATCGTCCCCTATCTGCGCCTGGTGCTGCCCGGCCTGTCCCTGATCCTCGGCTTCGTCGGCATGGTCGAGCTGCTTTCATTCCTGACGATCGGAGCGGCCCAGGGGAAGAAGCTGGTACTGTTCGGCAGTGCGATCGACATCACCTCGGCCATTCCATGGATCGTGGCTGGCGTTCTTCTGATCGTCGGCGGCGCCTGGCTGCGGATCGAGGCGAAAGGTTTCAACCGGATCTGGGAAGCCATTACCGGTGAAATCAAAGCCCTGGAGGCACGGCAATGAGCGACAGCGCCGTTGCGCTCCGTGACGTTCGGAAGAACTTCGGGGCGACCGAGATCATTCGTGGAGTCAGTCTGAACATCCGGAAGGGTGAGCGCCATGCGATCATCGGGCCGAACGGCGCGGGAAAGACCACGCTGTTCAATCTGATCAGCGGACGGTTTCCCATCAGCTCGGGCGAGATCCTGCTGAACGACCAGCGGATCGATCAGTTGCCGCCGCATCAGATCAACCGCAAGGGCCTGTCGCGCAGTTTCCAGATCACATCGATCTTCCACAAGATGACGGTCTTCGAGAATCTGCGGTGTTCGCTGTTATGGAGCGAAGGGTACCGATACTCGTTCTGGACGCCGCTTTGGCGGCAACGCAAGCTCAACGATCAGGCGGATTTCCTGCTGAATGATCTCAATCTCGGCGATCGGCGCGATACGCCGGCTGGCCTGCTGTCCTATGCCGAACAGCGGGCGCTGGAGATTGGCATGACGATCGCCGGCGGCGCATCGGTCGTCCTGCTGGACGAACCGACGGCGGGCATGAGCAATACCGAAACAGACTATGCCATGGCACTGATCCGGCGGGTCACTGAAGGCAAGACCCTGCTGATGGTAGAACATGACATGAAGGTCGTGTTCGACTTGGCGGATACTATCACGGTTCTTGTGTACGGCCAGGTGATCGCATCCGGCCCACCCGAAAGCGTCCGGTCCAACCGAGCCGTCCAAGAGGCCTACCTGGGAGCACTGGAAGAGTGATGCTGGAAGTTCACGATCTGCACGCGTTCTACGGGCAGAGCCATATCCTGCATGGCGTCGACCTGAATGTCGGGGAAGGTGAAATCGTAAGCCTGTTGGGCCGGAATGGCGTCGGCCGGTCAACCACCTGCAAGGCCATCATGGGGCAGGTCGCGCCACAGGGATCGATCAAGTTCCGCGGCAAGGACCTCGCGGGGATGCGCAGCGATCTGATCGCGCGCGCCGGCATCGGATATGTCCCCGAAGACCGCCAGGTATTCCCCACGCTGACCGTGCGTCAGAACCTCGAACTGGGCCTGAAAAAGGCCGGCAAGTTCGGGCGTTGGAATTTCGAGGATGTCTTCCGGCTGTTCCCCAACCTGGCCAACCGGCAGAACAATCCCGCGGGCGTGCTGTCCGGTGGCGAGCAGCAGATGCTGACGATGTGCCGCACGCTGATGGGCGATCCCGACCTGATCCTGATCGACGAGCCGACCGAGGGGCTCGCACCCCTGATCGTCGAACAGGTCGGCGTGCTGTTGGCTGAAATCGCCAACCGTGGCGTATCCATCCTGCTGGTGGAGCAGAAGCTCACCATTGCTCTGAAGATCTCAAAGCGGCTTTACGTCATGGGGCACGGCAAGATCGTGTTTGAAGGAACACCGGCCGCGCTGAATGCCGATCCGCGGATCCGTCAGGAGTGGCTGGAAGTCTGATACCGAATTCCCGGCGGGCAATGGGGCGCGCGCCGTGGGTCGTGCGCACCGGCTTCCCGACGGGCTCGGTCCACGGCCGGTCTCTGTGGTGCTGGTAACGTCTACTTGCTGACGGTCACCGCAACGCGAACGGACGCGTCGCCAGGAACCAGCTTGATCGTGAAGGTATCGTCACCCACAAAACCGGTCTTGGGCGTATAATCAACACGTGTCGCATCGCCCACACGGTGGACAAGAACCCGCCCATTGGCAGGGCGCGCCGTCATCAGGGCACTTTCAAACGGCTTGCCGGCACGCTGTGGCAAGGTGACATTGCACCATCCGCCGTCATTCGACATCTTCATCGCGGCCTGAGCAGGCTGACCATCCGTAAGGCTCGGCGCCTTCGATTCACACTGGCGTGCACGGCCGGTCACATCTGCCGCAAAGACCCGCCCCGACGTCTCCGCGGACTGACGGCCCTGCTCCGCACACCCCTGAACGAGACCGCCCACCAGGGCAAGAAGGCCGACAGCCGGTCCGACGGATGTGAATATCTGCTTTATCATACAACGCCCCGCATCATTACGTTCTCGCGCCCTGAACCACGCCCAAGTCGCTAGCCCCCCGAGTCGCTGGTTCGGCGAGCGCTTGTTAGCACCGGGGGGAGGCAGATACCAACCTGCCAGTTCTTCCGATATCGCGATCCCCTGGTGTCCGTCCGGCTCCCTCCGCCCGGCCGGTTTCGACATACCGTTACGAATGGAAATGGCGTAAGGTCCTGGTGTCACCCTGGGACGGTTCGTATGCGTTATCTAGTCCTCGCGCTCCTGATCCTGTGCGCGCTTACCGCCACGCCTGTCATCGCATCAGACTTCAATCTGCCCGGCCTGGAGCGTGAGAGCCAAACCTACTCGGACCGGCTCACTGCCAAATTCCCCAGCGGTGCCTCGGTGCAGGCACGACAGCAGGCTGACCGGGCCGCCGAAGCCGCATATCGCAAGCAGGACTGGCCGCTGGTCGTATCCAGTCTGGAAACACGCGTCGGTCAGGGCGACGCCTCGCAGCTTCACTGGCTGGTACTGGCGCAAGCCCAGCTGAAGCGCAAGCCGGCCGAGCCACGCCGCGCGCTGGAAGCGGCATGGCTGGCCTTCACGTCATCCGATTCTCCAAAGGACGAGAGCCTGGCGCTGCTGGTCATGGTGGACGCGCTGAAGCTCCTGGATCGTCCGGTGCAGGTCATTCAGACACTGGAAGCCGCGGCCGAACGCATGCCCGATGACCAGGCGATCAAACGATCGCTGACGGAAGCACGGCGCGCCGCGGGCGTGCTGGTCAAGCGGGTGACGACGGAATCCGAGGCAGACCCGCCCCGGGCCTGCCTGGAGTTCACCGTTGCGCCGATCCGGCGCGACTCCTTCAACCCCAGGGACTGGGTCAAGGTTGAACCCCAACCCGCTGGCCTGGCGGTGACACGAGAAGGGGACCTGCTGTGCGTCTCAGGTCTTCCGTCCGGACGCACCACGCGACTGACCGTCCTGGCCGGGATGCCCGGCGAGGATCAGCTGACCGTCGCGCGGGACCAGGTGTTCACCCTGAATGTCGCAAACAAGCGCCCCCGGATCGATCTGGACACGCGCCTTTTCGTGCTGCCCAGGGGCCAGGTCCCCAGCCTCTCGGTCACCACGGTCAACCTGTCCGCCTTGACCATCAAGCTGGCTCGGCTCACCGAGCGCAACGTCGTCAGCTTCATTCGTGATGCGCGCCTGGGCCAGCCTGTAGAACTCTGGACGGCGAACGATATCGGAGAGCGGATCGGCAGCGTGGTCTGGGAAGGGCACGCCGCGATTCCCAAGTGGGAGCCTAACCAGCCGGCACGCACCGCGTTACCGATCCCGGATGAGCTCACCAAGGCCGGTCCCGGGCTGTACGCACTGATCGTGCAGGCCGGCGATGGCACCCCCGGCAATGCCGCGGCCGTGCAGATGATCGCCCGCACTGATCTGGCCCCCACCGTCTGGCGAGGCTCCGATGGGCTGACCGTGCAGGTGCGCGGGTTCTCGGACATCAAGCCGCGCGCGGATGTTCTGCTGCGGCTTCTGGCGGACAACAACGACATCCTGGCGGAGGTGCATACCGACGCCCTGGGTGTCGGCCGGTTCGCCTTGCCGCTGTTGCGCGGTGAAGGTCCGCTCGCCCCGCGCGCGATCCATGCCTTCGCGCCTGACAACGACTTCGCCGTGCTCGATCTGACCAGCGCCGCGTTCGACCTGTCCGATCGCGGCGTGTCGGGGGCACCGCATCCCGGACCGCTCGATGCGTTCGTGTGGCTCGATCGTGGAATCTACCGCCCCGGCGAAAGCGTCCAGATCATGGCCCTGCTGCGCGACGAAGGTGGGCTGCCCGTCGACGTCCCCGCGCGGGTGATCGTCCGTCGCCCCAACGGCCAGGTATTCCTTGAACAGGTCGTCGCCCGTACGACGGAAGGGGCCGTGCATGTGCCCCTGGCGCTGTCCGCCGGGGCACAATTCGGGACGTGGACGGCCGAGGTCAAGGTCGACCCGGCCCAGCCCCCGATTGGCAGCACGTCGTTCCGGGTTGATGCCTTCGTGCCGGACCGCATGGCTGTCGAGCTGGGTCCCGTCAACGGTCCGATCAACCCCAGCCAGGCCTACACGGTTCCGGTATCGACCCGCTTCCTGTACGGCGCGCCAGGCTCGGGGCTGACCGGCAAGGGCAGTCTGCGGCTGGTGGTCGACCCGTCCCCGTTCAAGACCCTGGCCGGCTACAAGATCGGCCTCGATGGTGAAACCTACGCCCCCGACGTCAGGGAGTACGACCTGCCGGAAACGGACAGGCTTGGGAACACCAGCCTGACCATCCCGGCCGCGAGTGTCCCCGACACCAGCTTCGCCTTGAAGGCCGCCATCGAGGTGTCCGTTGACGATCCATCCGGTCATGGGGCGCGGGGCACCGTCGAGGTTCCTGTCCGTCCCTTTGCGAACCTGATCGGCATCAAGCCGGCCTTTGTCGGCAATGCCGTCGACCAGGGCGCGGAAGCCGCGTTCGACCTCGCGGCGGCCAATCCGGATGGCAATCGTGTTTCGGTGAACGCGCGCGTACGTCTGGTGCGGGAGAGACCGGACTGGCGGATGGTCAATCGCGGCGGGACCGCCCGGTACGAGACGGTCTGGCGCGACGAGCCCCTGACGACGTCCAATGTGGCCATCCCGGCCGGGGACCCGCTGCGCGTGGCGCATAAGCTCGATTTCGGCCGCTATCGCATCGAGGTGTCGGAAGCGGGAGGCATCGCCGCGACATCCGTGCGGTTCCGGGTCGGCTGGGTTTCCTCGGACAGCCCGGACGTGCCGGACATGGCCGATATCTCGGCGGACAAGAAGGTCTACGGGCCGGGTGACGTTGCCCGTATCAGGATCATGTCGCCCTTCGCCGGCGACGCGACCCTGCTTGTCCTGACCGATCGGGTCCATTCGCTTCGGACGGTCGCGGTGGCGAGCGGCGGCACGGATGTCTAGATCCCCATCGACCCCGCCTGGGGTCCAGGGGCCTATGTCGCCCTCCATGTTTTCCGGCCGACACCCGATGCGAAGTCCCAGCCGGCCCGCGCGATCGGGGTGACCTGGCTGGGCATCGATCCGGCGGCTCGGCAATTGCCGCTGTCATTCGAAGCGGCGCCGAAATACGCGCCTCGTGCACGCGCCACCGTGCGCCTGCGTACCGCGCCCGGAGCCTGGGTCAGTGTCGCCGCGGTCGACGAGGGCATTCTGCGGCTGACCAGCTTCGTATCACCGGACCCGGCGCCCCATTTCCTGGGCCGCAGGCTGCTGGCTGTCGATATTCGCGATGACTGGGGCCGGCTGATCAGGCCGGCGGAAGGGGATACGACGGTCCTCCGTCAGGGCGGCGACGATGGCCGGTTCGTGATGCCCGATATTCCGCAGCGGACCGTCAGCCTGTTCATGCCGCCGGTTCAGGCCGGAGCAGACGGAACTGTCGAGATCCCGCTCGACCTTCCGGACTTCAACGGACAAGTTCGGCTGATGGCCGTGGGGTGGAGCGAGCGCAAGATCGGCGCCGTTTCGACGGCCATCATCGTTCGGGACCCGCTGGTTGCCGAACCGCTGCTGCCGCGCTTCCTGGCACCGGGGGACGAGACCAGGCTGACCGTGCTGCTGCACAGCCTGGATCAGCCCGCCGGCGAAAGCGTCGCCGAGATATCGGTCGACGGGCCACTCATGGTGTCTGGCCCGGCTCGTCTTGTCGCGCAGCTCGCGCCAGGCGCACGAGCGCTGCCGACGACCGTTCTGAAGGCCACCGGCGCCGGTCGAGGCGTTGTCCGACTGGATGTGACCGGTACCGACGGGTTCAAGGCGCGCCGCGAAATGCCCATCTGGGTGCGCCCGGTGCGCGGCGCCACGACGGTCGTCGCCACCACGGAATTGCCGGCTGGCGCGGAGGCGAGTGTTTCGCCGCCGGCCGAACGGTTCGTTGCCGGCACCTGGCAGGCATCGGCGACCTTCGGCAGTGCCGTTCGGTATGACGTGGCCGGACTGGTTGCATCCCTGGATCGATATCCGCTGAACTGCCTGGAACAGGCGATCAGCCGCGGGCTTCCGTTGACGGCATTGGCGGATGGGCCGATCCCCGGTGCCGATCGGGCCGGACGCCTGCAGCAGGCGATCGGGCTCGTCTTGGACCGGCAGCGCTACGATGGCGGCTTTGCCTTGTGGACGTCCGGCGGTTCGGCGGAGCCATGGCTGTCGCTCTACGCGACGGAGTTCCTGCTGCGCGCCCGCGCGGCGGGCGGCACCATCACCGAACAGACCCTGGTCGACGCGATCCGTTTCATTTCCGAGAACGGAGAGCATGGCAACAGCGAAGCGGCAGGCCTGGCCTTGCAGGCGTACCGGTTCTATGTCCTGGCGCTGGCCGGTCAGGGAAAGCCCGGGGCTGCCCGGGTGCTCATGGAGCAGCTTGGACGCCTGCCGACATCGCTGTCCAAGGCCCATCTCGGCGCCGCGCTGGCACTCGCCGGCGACAAGGCCCGGGCCGAACTGGCATTTTCCGAGGCCCTGAAAGGGTTCGACCGGCGCTGGTGGGACTTCGATTACGGCACATCGCTGCGCGACCAGACCGCGATCGCCGTCTTGCTGAAGGAAAGCACGCTGCTGCCGGACCGTCTGGCGAAACTGGGTGCGATCCTGCCCGGGTCGGACCTGTCGCCTGATGCGCTGAACACGCAAGAGCAGGCATGGGCTGCCATGGCCGGTGCCGTTCTCGGGCGTGGGATGGCGGCGGTGCGGATCTCGGTCGCGGGACGTGACCTGTCTGGCCAGCCGCCGATCGGCGTTGCCGTGACCCAGGCCATAAGCGTTCGGAATCTGGGTGAAAAGCCGGTCTCCCAGACACTGTCGGCGACCGGAGTGCCTTCGGCGCCACAGGTCGCGGCACGATCCCAGATGCGCCTGACCCGCAAGTTTTTCGCGATGGATGGGCAGGTTCTGGATGTCGACAAGGTGACCCAGAACACCGCGTTTGTCCTGTTGCTGGAAGGCCGAGCGGAGGATGGGCAAGCGCATCGCGTGATGATCCAGCACGGGCTGCCGGCCGGATGGGAACTGGCCGGCCGGTTCCCGAGCGGGGATGTGCCCGGGCTTGCGTGGCTGGGGAAGTTGACGGAAACGGAATCCCAGGTCGCGGCCGACGATCGCTTCGCGGCCGTCGCCGCTCTGTCAGCCAACCAGCCGGCATTTCGCGTTGCCGTCAGGGTTCGCGCGGTGACCCCGGGTACGTATGAACTGCCAGGCGGAGAGGTCTCGGATATGTACCGTCCCGGCATATTCGCGCGTCAGAATCCCGGGCGGATCGTCGTGCGGGGCACAGAATAGGCCCGGGTCCCGGGTTTCTGCGCCCCGCCGGGCGGGCGGGATGCCCGCACGACATGGGGCCGGAGCGTCTGGAAGGAGAGTTTTTGCTTGGTTGATGAAAATCTGCCCATTGTCGACGCGCACCACCATTTCTGGGATCTGGACGGGACCATCCGCTACCCCTGGCTGACGTCCAGACAGCCTGATGATGTTCAGGATTATTCCCGCATCCGCCGCAGCTACCTTCCGGCCGAGTATCGACGTGACACCGCCCTGCACAGGCTGATCGCGAGCGTGCATATCGAAGCGGAATGCGACCGGTCCCAGCAGCTGCAGGAGACGCAGTGGCTGTCTGATCTCCACAGCCAGACAGGCCTTCCCAACGCCATTGTCGCGCATGCCTGGATCGACACGCCGGACGCCGAGGAAATCATCGCCGCCCAGAAGTCGTTTCCGCTGGTACGCGGAATCCGGACGAAACCGGTGATCGCCAGCGGTCCGGGCGACGATGTCCGCAAGCAGCCGAGAAGCCTGCAGGACCCGCGATGGCGCAACGGCCTTGCCTTGCTGGAGAAATACGACCTGTCGTGGGATCTGTGTGTTCCCTGGTACCATCTGGAAGAAGCCGCCGAGGTCTGTCAGGAGCATCGGGGCCTGCGGATCGTCGTGAACCAAACCGGCGCCCCCGATGACCGATCCAGGGAACAATTGCGGGTCTGGCGACGCGGCATGGAAGCGCTGGCATCCTGCCCCAACGTCTGGTGCAAGGTCTCCGGCCTGTCGGTGCGAAACCAGCCCTGGACCCTGCGGGTCAACGGTTCGATCATTCGCGAGGCGATCGGCATCTTCGGGATCTACAGGTGCATGCTCGCATCCAACTATCCGCTGGACGGCCTGAAGGCGAGCTGGGACTGGATCTATACCCAGTTCAAGGACGTGACCGTTGGCTATGCGCCCGAGGACCGGCGCCGGCTTTTCGCCGATAACGCCCTGACGTTCTACCGCATGGATGTGGCGCGCACGGAATAGTCCGGTCCGCGCGCGCCTGGGATGGTCATGACCCCTGATCGCCGAAGAAGCGCAGGAACCACGCCAGCACCTGCTCCGGCGCTTCCTCGTTCACGTAATGCCCGCTGGGCAGGGCCTCGCCGCGCACATCCGCCGCCCTGGCCCGCCACAGAGCCAGAGGATCGGCGAACCGCTTCCCCACGCTGCTGGTATTGCCCCACAGCACCAACAGCGGCATGGCAAGTTTCCGCCCGAGATCGGCGGTATCCAGCTCACAATCGATCGTCGCGGCCGCGCGATAGTCGCCGCACGACCCGCGGATCGTCTTTTCATTGAAGCATCGGACGTATTCGGACCAGATCTCGGGCGGGATGTGGTTCAGGTTCGCGGTCAGTTTCAACAGCTTCTTGCGCATGAACCAGTCGGGATCGACCGCGTTGAAGAACATTTCGGGGAAGCCCTGGGGCTGAGCCATGAACGGCCAGTGCCATCCGTTGATCGCACCTTCCTTGTCCATCGCGGCCCACATATCCAGCGTCGGCACGATATCGACGACGGCGGCCTTCATCACCTTGTCCGGATGGTCCAGGCACATGCGATGGGTGGTTCGCCCGCCCCGGTCATGTCCGGCGACATGGAACCGGTCATAGCCCAGGGCCCGCATCACCTCGACCTGGTCCTGTGCCATGGCACGGAATGAGTAGTTCGCGCTGTCCGGCTCCTCGGGTGGCGCGGAACTGTCACCATAGCCACGCAGGTCGGCCGCGACGACGTGGAAATGCTGGGCCAGCCGAGGCGCCACGGCGTGCCAGGCGACATGCGTCAGCGGGTTCCCATGCAACAGCAGAAGCGGCGGTCCGCTGCCGCCGTGCCGCAGGCGGATGCGCGCGCCGGAGGTCTCGATGTCGGTCAGCGTGAATCCGGGCATGATGGGCATGGACGGCCTCCTGTCTTGTTGCTTGCGGGCGGGTGACGAAACTATGTCATCCCCTTGGCTGTCGCGCCATCGCCGCCCATGAAGGGGTCGCCTGGTATTCTTGCCGAAAGATGGGCCGAAGGATGGCATTGCCCGACGCCCGACGCCGAGCGGTGGAGACGGCCTGTCTGTCCGGTCGGCGTGCCTGCCGATGGAACGTGTTCAGACCCGCATCGGCATCAGCACGTACAGGGCGCTGGCATCCGAGGCATCCTGTACCACCGTCGGGGCAGAGCCATCGGCGAAGTGGAACTCCACCTGCTCGCCGATCTGATCGGTGATGTCGTTCAGGTATCGCGCCTGAAAACCGATTTCCAACGGGCCGGCATCGTATTTGACATGCTCGCCTTCCAGCTCCTCGCTGGCGGTGCCCTGTTCGGGGCTGGCGGCCGACAGGACCAGCAGGTTGCGGGCCAGCGACAGCTTCACCGGGCGTGAGCGTTCCGAGGAAATGGCCGCCACGCGGCCCACGGCGTCCGAGAAATCCTTCTTCCCGACCCGCAGCACCTTGTCGTTGCCGCGTGGAATGACCCGCTCATACTCGGGGAACGTGCCGTCGATCAGCTTGCTGGTCAGCAGCACCTGGTCGACGCGGAACTGAATGCGCGTGTCGGACAGGGCAATCTCCACATTGCCGGTCATCTCATCCAGCAGCTTGCGCAATTCGTTGACCGTCTTGCGCGGGATGATGACGCCAGGCATCGATCCGGCACCCTCGGGCAGCGGGTCCTCGACCCGGGCCAGGCGATGACCATCGGTGGCGACCGCGCGCAGCACGCGGGTGCCGTCGCTATCGGCCGCATGCAGGTAGATGCCGTTCAGGTAGTAGCGGGTCTCTTCCGTGCTGATGGCGAAGCGGGTCCGGTCGATCAGCCCGCGCAGGGTCTGCGCCGACAGGTTGAACTTGTGCGGTAGCGTGCCGGCGGTCATGGACGGGAAATCCTCGACCGGCAGCACGACCAGGCTGGTGGCATAGCGCCCGGCCCGCAGCGCGAGCTGGGCATCGCCGCCGGGATGATCCAGCTCCACCTCGGCGCCGTCGGGCAGCTTGCGCACGATCTCATACAGCGTGGCCGCCGGCGCGGTGCAGGCGCCGTTGCGGGTGGTGCTGGCCGGCACATCCTCGACGATCGCGATTTCCATGTCGGTCGCGGTCAGCGTCAGCTTGCCGTCGCGCACGGCGATCATCACGTTCGCCAGGATGGGGATCGTATTGCGCCGCTCCACCACGCTCTGACCATGGGCCAGCGCCTTCAGCAGCGTCGCACGGTCAGCCTTCAGCTTCATCGTCTCGGATTCCTCAAAGCGCCCATTGCCGGTCCGTGACACACGGCCGGCAATGTGCGCCGTGGTGTCGTGGCGCCACTGTAGCAATCACTGGGTTTGCGCGCCAAGTCAGGATCGGCGGCGGCCCGGCCGCTATCCCTCGTATTCGGTGTGCGCCAGGTCCAGATCGCCGAACCGGGTGAACTCACCCTCGAAGAACAGCGGCACGGTGCCGGTCGGACCGTGGCGCTGCTTGGCGATGATCAGGTCCGCGCGGTTATGGGCCTTGGCCATCTTCTGCTGCCACTCGTCCATCGCGGCGTGAAACTTCTCGCTGTTGCCCTCGAAGGCGACCTCCTTCGGCATGCGCTGTTCCAGGTAGTATTCATCGCGATAGACGAACATCACGGTATCCGCGTCCTGCTCGATCGACCCGGATTCGCGCAGGTCCGACAGTTGCGGGCGCTTGTCCTCGCGGCTTTCGACCGCGCGCGACAGCTGCGACAGGGCGACGACGGGAATGCCAAGCTCCTTGGCCAGGGCTTTCAGGCCTTGGGTGATCTGGCTGATCTCCAGCACGCGGTTTTCCGGACGCGTGCCGGCGGATGGCCGCATCAGCTGCAGATAGTCCACGACCACCAGCGCCAGGCCCTTGGTACGCTTCAGCCGGCGGCAGCGCGTGCGCAGCGCCGACATGGTGATCGCCGGCGTGTCGTCGATCTGCAGCGGCAGGGTCGCGATCTCTCGTGACACCTGCACGAACTTGTCGAAATCCTTCTGCCCGATATCGCCGCGGCGGATACGGTCGCCCGAGATCAGGGCTTCCTCGCTCAACAAACGGGTCGCCAGCTGCTCGGCGCTCATTTCCAGCGAGAAGATCGCCACATGCGCCTTGGCCTGCACGCCCGGCCCCTGCTCCTGCGCCTCGGCCATCAAGGCCTTGGCGGCGCCGAACGCGATCTTGGTGGCAAGCGCCGTCTTCCCCATGCCGGGACGGCCGGCCAGGATGGTCAGATCCGACGGATGCAAACCGCCCAGCTTGGTGTCGACGTCGCGCAGCCCGGTCGTCAGGCCGGAAACATGGCCGGCGCGGCGGAACGCCCTCTCGGCGCCCAGGATCGCATCGGTCAGCGCCCGCTCGAACGTCACGAACCCGCCGGATGAGCCACCCTCGGTCGCCAGCTGGAACAGCGCCTGTTCGGCTGACTCGATCTGTTCGGTGCCGCTCAGGCCCTCCTCGCTCGTGAACGCATTGTTCACGACCGTTTCGCCCACATCGATCAGCTGCCGGCGCAACCACGCATCATGGATCGCGCGGCCGTACTCGCCGGCGTTGATGATGCCGACCATCGCGGTCAGCAGCTGGGCGAGGTAGGCCGTGCCGCCGACCTCGTCCAGAACACCCGAATGCTCGAACTCGGCCTTCAGCGTCACGGCGTCCGCCAGCTGTCCCGCTTCGATCCGGCGCGCGACCGCCTGGTAGATGCGGCCATGGATCGGGTCGACGAAATGCTCGGGGGCCAGGAACTCCGATACCCGCTCATAGGCCTTGTTGTTGGCCAGCAGCGCGCCAAGCAGGGCCTGCTCCGCTTGCAGGTTCGACGGGGGCAGGCGCTGGGACAGGCCCAGAAGAGGCGAATCGATGGTGTTCACGCCGAACAGCATAGCCGGATCGGCCCGGCGGCGCACTCACCCCGGCCTGTGGACAGCTGTGGATAGCGTGGGCAACTCCGGTTTCACATGGCGCGATGCGGCAAGGTCTCCGATACCGTCGCCGGTCGCGCAGGCTCCTCGGCCGCCGCCTCGTTCCGGGCGACATAGCCCCGGGTCAACGGCACGGCAGTCTGGCTATGGGCCATCTGGATCTGGAACACCATGTGGTCCTGCCGCCGGAAAGCCAGCTCCGACCCGGCCAGGTAGAACTCGAACATCCGGCAGAAGCGTTCGTCGTACAGGGCCGCGATGGTGTCCCGGTTCGCCGCGAAGCGCCGCCGCCAATGGCGCAGCGTCTCGGCATAATGCAGCCGCAGGATCTCGATATCCGTGGTCAGCAGGCGGCTGCGCTCGATCCCGGGCAGCACCTCGGACAGGGACGGGCAATAGCCGCCGGGGAAGATGTATTTCTGAATCCACAGATTGGTGCAGCTCGGCCCCTCGGACCGGCCGATCGCGTGCAGCAGCACCACGCCATCCGGGCGCAGGCAGCGGGAGACCGTCCGGAAGAACGCGTCGTAATGGCCCACGCCGACATGCTCGAACATGCCGACCGAGACGATCCGGTCGAAGGTGCGATCCATGGCACGGTAGTCCATCAGCTCGAACCGCACCCGGTCATCCAGCCCTTCCGCCGCCGCGCGGGCACGGGCTTCCACAAGCTGTTCCTGCGACAGGGTGATGCCGGTGACGCGGGCGCCGTGATCGCGCGCCAGCGTCAGGGCCATGCCGCCCCAGCCGCACCCGATGTCCAGCACCTCCAGGTCGGGGCGATCCAGGCACAGCTTCGCCGCAATGTGCCGCTTCTTGGCGTTCTGCGCTTCTTCCAGGGTCTCGTCACCACGCGGGAAGTAGGCACAGGAGTATTGGCGGTCGCGATCCAGGAACAGGCTGTACAGCCGCCCGTTCAGATCATAGTGATGGGCCACGTTCCGATGCGCCCGCGAGGCCGGGTTGTACTGGTCGAAGCGACGGATGAACGTGCGCATCGTGTCGCGGACCCAGGCGATGGGGTTGTTCCGCTCGTCCAGCCACTGATTCGTCATCAGAACGTCGAGGACTTCGAAGATGCTGCATCCGTGCGGCACCACGCCACCATCCATGTAGCATTCGCCGATGGCCAGGGACGGGCTCAGCAGCACCCGCCTGACGGTTGCCTTGTCGGTGAACCTGACCGAGGCTTCAGGACCGTCTCGTCCCGCATAGGTTGTGATCCTGCCATCCGGCCAGCCAACGGTCAGCCGTCCGACCTGGATGAAGCTCCTCAATAGTGCGTCAAGGACCCTTTGCATTGCTCCGAACCCCCACCAAGACCCAGAGATTGGATCAATAATGGCGCCAAAACGGTCGGACGGTCAAAGGGGAGGGAGCTGGTTTCCAGCACCAGATGCCGCGGATGGCGGCAAATCGCGGTCACATATCATGGATCAGCGCTGAAAATTCCAGACCCGCCGCCCGGCCGGAGCAGGGCGGCGGGGATGGCGTACTTACGGAACGTCCGGCTGTTCGGCCGCGTCCAGCATGCTCTCGACGCTCTCGGGCGCCTCTTCCTCGGCCTCGGCCGACGCACGCTCGCCGCGCGCCTGGCGTTCGGCCTCTTCCACGCTGCGCGCCACGTTGACGGTCACCGAGATGGACACTTCCGGATGCAGGGACACACGGACCGTGGTCAGGCCCAGGGTCTTGATCGGCTGCTCCAGGATGACCTGCTGGCGGTTGATCGACAGACCGCCCTCGCTGCACGCCTCGGCGATGTCACGCGTCGACACCGACCCGTACAGGCTGCCCGATTCGCCCGCCTGGCGGATCACCACCACCGACAGGCCGCCCACGCGCTCCGCGACCCGTTCGGCCTCTTCACGACGCTTCAGGTTCTCGGCTTCAAGGCGGACCCGCTCCTGCTCGAAACGAGCCAGGTTGTCCTTGTTGGCACGCAGCGCCTTCTTCTGCGGCAGTAGGAAATTGCGCGCATAGCCCGGCTTCACCCGGACCACGTCGCCCATCTGGCCCAGCTTCTCGACACGCTGGAGCAGCACCAACTCAACGGTTGCCATCGATCCCGCTCCTCAGCTCAGGACATAGGGCAGCAGGGCGAGAAACCGGGCGCGCTTGATCGCCTGCGCCAGCTCACGCTGCTTCTTGGCCGACACCGCGGTGATCCGCGACGGGACGATCTTGCCCCGCTCCGACAGGAAGCGGGACAGCAGGCGCACGTCCTTGTAGTCGATCTTCGGCGCGTTCGGGCCGGAGAACGGGCAGGACTTG
>CAYZKM010000032.1:0-18387 GCA_964478525.1 uncultured Bifidobacterium sp. | reverse complement strand
GCCTTGAACCAGGTGGTGATGCTGGACATGGACCTGGCGATCTCGATCTACATCCAGGAGAACAAGGTATCCTTCGACAAGCGCCTGGCGGCGATCGCCGAGGGGTTCCAGGCCCGTATCCAGCCGGTTGTCGTCAGCCTTGGCGGGCAGGCGGAAAGCCTGACCGAGGCCGCGACGTCGATGACCTCGGCCGCCGAAACCGCGACCACCCAGGCGGTCACCGTTGCGGATGCGGCCGATGCGACGTCCGCCAATGTCCAGACCGTGGCGACCGCGACTGAACAGCTGCATGCCTCGGTGCGGGAAATCAGCCGCCAGGTCACGCAGTCCACTGAAATCACCCGATCGGCGGTCACCGCGACCGACGAAGCGAACACCACGATGACCAGCCTGTCCGACGCGGCGGGACGGATCGGCGAAGTTACCCGCATGATCAGCGAAATCGCCAGCCAGACCAACCTGCTGGCACTGAATGCCACGATCGAGGCCGCACGAGCCGGCGAGGCGGGGCGCGGGTTCGCCGTTGTCGCGTCCGAGGTGAAAAGCCTGGCCACCCAGACGGCGCGGGCCACCGACAGCATCGCGTCCCAGATCGAGGCCATGCAGAACGAGACCTCGGACGCGGTGCGGAAGATCCGCTCGATCGCGGAAACGGTCTATTCCATCAGCGACATCACCACGGCCATCGCAACTGCGGTCGAACAGCAGGAATCCGCGACCCAGGAAATCTCCCGCAGCATCCAGGACACCGCGAGGGGAACCCAGGAGGTTTCCGCCAATATCGGAGGCGTGCGGCAAACCGCGACCGATACGGCGCGGGTGGCTGAAATGGTGCAGACCTCGTCGCAGGATCTGCAATTGCAGGCCGATGAGCTGCGCCACAACGTCAGCTCGCTGCTGGATGAGCTGAAGGCGGCCTGAACAGCGGGCACCGATCGGACCCAGGCCGGCCGGGCAGACTGATCTTCCATTTCCGGGTTATGATGACGCGCGGGCCGAGACCCGCCATCACGCCAAGGAAGGGGATTCGTCATGTCGCGACCCAATCTGGACATCCGCCGGATCGCCGGTGCCCTGGGCGCCGAGGTCCATGGCATCGACCTTGCCGCCGATCACGATGACGACACGATCGCCACCATCCGGTCGCTGCTGCTGGAACATGGTGTGATCTTCTTCCGCGATCAGACCCTGCAGGATGCTACCCTGAAGGCGTTCGCCGCCCGCTTCGGCGCGTTCTTTCGCCACCCGTATTTCATCCCCGAGAACGACCCCGACGTCGTGGTCATCCGCCGCGCGCCAGGTGATGCCCGGATCGTGGGCGAGGGATGGCATTCCGACACGCCGGCGGTGCCCGCTCCGCCGATGGCGTCGATCCTGTATGGCGAGGACATCCCGCCCTATGGCGGTGACACGCTGTTCGCCAACCAGTACCTGGCCTATGACGCGCTGTCGCCCGGGATGCAGCGGATGCTGGACGGCCTACGGATCGTGTACAGCGACAGCCGCGTGGCCGGCGCATCCCGCAACCAGCAGGGCGCGACGAAGGTGCGCGACGATGCGGGGTTTGCTTTCTCGGAAAGCGTGCACCCGGTGGTGCGCACCCATCCGGAGACCGGACGCAAGGCGCTGTATGTCGTGCGGCCGCTGATGCTGCATTTCGAGGGCATGAGCACGGCGGAAAGCGATGGGCTGGCCGAGTATCTGTACGATCACAGTCACCGCCCGGAATTCACCTGCCGCTTCCGCTGGCAGAACGGATCGCTGGCGTTCTGGGACAACAGGTGCGTACAGCACGCCGCGCTGAACGATACCGGGCCATTCCATCGCGTGATGCGACGGGTGCAACTGGTAGGCGACATCCCCGCATAGTGCCGGGGAAACAGGAGGAAACAATGCGGGTCATCGACGTTCAGGTTCATCCCTATGAACGCAACCATCCAGGGCGACCATGGCAGGGCGATGCGCACGGTCTGCCCTCGGCATCCGGGGCCGAAATGATCGCCGCGATGGACAGCGTGGGCGTGGATGCCGCGATCATGGTGTCGTCGTATAACCTGTACAAGACCGACCCGAGCTATGCGCTGGAGGTCTACAACACCTGGCCGGACCGGTTCCGCGTGGTGACACCTGTCGATACGACCGACCCGGCCATCGATGACGTGGTCGCACGCTGGGCCGCGACCAAAGGCGCAGTGGGCATCCGCGTCCTGCTGCGCGAGGGCATGCCGATGGATCCCGATCATCCCGGGCTGAAGCGCACCTTCGCCGCCGCCGCGCGCCACAACCTGCCGGTGAACTTCCTGTGCTGGGGACGGATCGACCTGGGGGCGGAGATCATTCGCCGCAACCCCGATACGGTGATCGTGATCGACCATCTGGGGCTGCTGCAGCCGGCCAGGCCACCCGTGCCCGCCGATGTCTGGGCCGAGCTGCCGAAGTTGCTGGCGTTGGCGGCGTGCAAGAACGCCCGCGTGAAGATCAGCGGTGCCTGCACCATGTCGCATCAGCCATTCCCGTACGACGATATCTGGGATCCGGTGCTGCGCATCATCGATGCATTCGGCCTGGATCGATGCATGTGGGGAACGGATTGGACCCGCACGATCGGCATGCTGACCTATGAACAGGGAGTCGCCCCATTCCGCCTGACCAGGCGCCTGTCCGACAGCGACAAGGCGCAGCTGATGGGGGGCACGCTGGAGAAGGTCTACCGCTGGTAACCGGGGTCTCTGCATGGACACAGCTCTGGTGCCCCGCCTATAAATCGGATGTGGCGGGGCATAAGAGCGACGCCCGGAGAGGTAACGATGGACGATTACGATCAAACGCTGCTCGAATTCCAGAAGGGCGAGCAGGCTCGGCGGTCCGCCACGCAGTGGCTGGCGGATTTCGAGGAAGCACTGGTATCCAAGGATACGAACCAGGTCGCGGCGCTGTTTCATGAAGACAGCCACTGGCGGGATATCCTGGCGTTCACCTGGAACCTGACCGCCGTTGCAGGCCGTGACGCCATCGCCGAGCGCCTGTTGGCCGAACAGGCCCGCACTGCGGCACACGGTTTCCATCTGCCGGCGGGGCGCAAGCCGCCACGCCATGTCCGTCGTCTTGGTATCGATAGCATCGAAGCCATCTTCGAATTCACCACCACCGATGGGCTCGGTGCCGGCATCATCCGCCTGTCCCCCGCCACGGCCGGCGGCGACGACATGAAAGCGTGGCTGCTGTCGACGACACTGGAGGAGCTGGCAGGCTTTCCCGAAAAGGTGGGTGCAAACCGTCCGACCGGATCCGCCTATTCCCGCAATTTCGGCGGCCAGAACTGGCACGACGTGCGCGAGACTGCTACCGCCTATGCCGATCGTGAACCGACCGTCCTGGTGATCGGCGGCGCCCAGGCTGGACTGTCCATTGCCGCGCGCCTGAACCAGCTTGGCGTCGATACGCTGATGGTCGAGAAATGGCCGCGTATCGGCGACAGCTGGCGCAAGCGGTATCATTCACTGGCGCTGCACAACTCGATCCACCTGAATCATCTGCCCTATATGGAGTTTCCGCCGACTTGGCCGAAATACATTCCGAAGGACATGCTGGGGAACTGGTTCGAATTCTACGCCGACGCGATGGAGATCAACTGCTGGACGAACACGGAATTCGTCGCCGGCACATGGGATGAAAAGTCCAAGACCTGGACTGCGACGTTGAAGCATGCGGATGGGACCGAACGCGTGGTGCACCCGCGCCATCTGGTGTTTGCGAACGGCGTCAGCAGCTATCCCTACATCCCCGACCTGCCTGGCCTGGCCGATTTCAAGGGCGAGGTCGTCCATTCCGAAGGCTTCGACAGCGGCGCGCCGTGGAAGGGCAAGAAGGCCCTGATCATGGGCACCGGCAGCAGTGCGAACGACATCGCGCTGGACCTGCACAGCCATGGTGTCGATACCACGCTGATCCAGCGCGGATCGACCACGGTCGTCTCGATCGACCCCAGCGCTCGGCTGAACGAAGCGATCTGGGACGAAGGCCCGCCGCTGGCCGATTGTGACCTGATCGTGTCGTCCGCCACGCCGCCGCTGATCACCAAGGCGTACAAGGCGGTGACCAAGCGGATGATGGAACTCGATCGGGAGATGATCGACGGCCTGAAGGGCATCGGCTTCAAGTTCGACATCGGCGAGGACGAGACCGGGCACCAGATGAAGTATTTCCGCCGCGGCGGTGGATACAACCTGGATGCCGGCAGCTCCGCCCTGATGATCAAGGGCGAGCTCGGGCTGCTGCAATACGACCGGATCGAGCGTTTCGTTGCCAATGGCGTGCTGTTGAAGGATGGCACGACGGTGCCCGCCGATGTGCTGGTCCTGGCGACCGGCTACTTCCCGCAGAAGGAACTGGTCCGCCGAGCGCTTGGGGACGAGATGGCTGAGCGGATCGGTCCGGTGTGGGGTCTGGGCGAGGACGGGGAGCTGAACAACATGTTCAAGCGTACCCCGCAGCAAGGCGTATGGTTCATCGCCGGCGGCCTGGCGCAGTGCCGCATCAACTCCAAATACCTTGCCTTGCAGATCAAGGCGATGGAGCTGGGCAAGCTCGGCCCGCTCTGACACGAGAGCGATCCCAACGGCCCCACTCGCATCAAGCGGGTGGGGCTTTTTTTTGTGTCTGGATGACGGCATGAATTTCGCTTGGCTGGCGCGGTACATGCAAAGTGAAGGCATCAGGACGATGACGGACATCTATGAAAAGCGCGGCTATGGCAGCCGACAGCAGGGGTTTGGCGCAAAAATCGGGGTGGTCGTGGTGGATTTCCAGCGCGGCTTCACCGAGGCGGAATTCCCCATGGGTGGCGGTCCGATGGTGGATGCGGCGGTCAGGAAGACCGTGCCGGTGATGGAAGCCGCAAAACGCGCATCGCTTCCGGTCATCGCCTGCGTCAACGGATATGACAGCCCGCGCGCGGCGCCGCATTGGAAGATCGACCCGGTCTTCGATCTGCTAGGTGGAACTGCGTCGGTCGAGCTCGATCCCCGTATTGCCGCCGCGCAGCCGGATGTGGTTCTGATGAAGTCGGCGCCCTCCATTTTCTTCGGTACATCCGCCGCGGCGATCCTGACCAGGGAACGTGTGGATACGGTTATCGTGACGGGCTGCATCACATCCGGATGCATCAGAGCGACCGTGATCGACGCTTTCTCGCTCGGCTTTCGTGTCATGGTGCCGCATGACTGCGTCGGAGACCACGACAAGGTCGCCCATGATCAGAACCTGAAGGACGTGGAACGTCGCTATGCTGACATCATCGACGCCGAAACGGCGATCGCCGCAATCGAATCCTGGCGGCAGGTCAACGATAAATCGTGATCATGTGAATGAAATATGACCATCGCACGATCAAGTATGGATCAATCCCATACGGCACCTGCGTGCTGAATATGCTCCACATGATCATAATTCTGTGAGGGCGGCCCTGCTTACGATCGGCTGGCTGACTCTCACAAGTCGTTGACGTTGATATAATGGGCCGACAGAAGGATGTCTCGAAACTCGCCATCAGTTGGAAGAACATGCCAATTTTGGTCGGGTCGGCAGCAATGGCACGATATCTCAGGCGATTGGTCCCACATAGTTTCACCGACGATCCGCCGAAGGCATCGCCAGGTCACGACGATCTTGGCGCGGCCAAGGCCGTTGTCGCCTGTTGCGTGGCCTGTGCGGTGCTGTGGTTTGTCGTCGGCCTGATCCTGGTCCTGTGACCGGGGAACGCACGCTTCCGTCGCCGGCGGCAGGCCGCGGCGTTTCTCGACCTTGGTCGGCACCACCCGGGCCCGGACATGGCGCCGATCAGCGTCCCTATCGGCGTCCAGACAATCGCCTGAACCTGGTCACGTCCAGGCGGCAGGTGCCGGAACCGCGCAGGGGCCGTTTGCATCGACAGTCGTAAAGTCGGCTGGACCGACAACTTCCAGGTATTCCATGTCGGGTGAGTAGTCGAACAGGAAGTGGACGATGCCGGGGCGCTGATGCACGCAGTCTCCGGCTGCGACCAGTGTTTCCTTGTCCTCGTACATGAACTTCGCCCAGCCTTTCAGCATCAGCACGATATGGAACTGTCCTTCGTGGAAATGCCAGCCGGTCCCCTTTTCAGGCGCTTCGTTCGCCTTGACCAGATGGGCGATGACCTTTCCGCCGGTGGCGTCCTTCACGCCAAGATCGCGATACAGGAAGAAATCACGCAAGCCTCCGCTCTGCCACGGGGTGTCGCCTGGCTTGACGTGCGAGAAAATGTTCACGATGGGTTTGTCGAGCATGTCACAAACTCCCCTGCAGGGCAGCGCGAACCGGTTCAGCCGGCGCGCCGCCGGGTTGGTGACAGACTTGCTTTCCCGAGATGTTCTCCCCGTCGGTTGCCGCGCAGCCGATGCGCGGCGGCAGCCATGTTGCGGTGCAGCGTGACATGGCAGACCGATGGCGCGCAATGGTTTTCGCGCCTCGCTGTGTCGATGGCGTCATGACACCGTGCCACACGCTTCTCGGCGCTTGCTCGCGATGGTTGTGCTTGGTATTCGCAAATCACGGTTATTCGCGCTGTCGCGGATCGGGTGGGGAACGGGCCATGTGCCTGGCAAATGCGTTTCGATGGGTGGCATGGGCGGACAGTCGGGTCTGATGCGCTCCGGTCGTGTCTTGCGCCTCGGCCTGCTCTGTCTCCTGGTCATGGTCGCGACCGCGCGCGCCGAGTCGGAACGGGAAGCCGCGGTATTGCTGGCGCGAGCCGGCCATATGGACGAAGCGTTGCGCCGTCTGCGCGCCATGCTCGCCGCCGGCACGGAAGATCCCGTTGTCGCCTTGGACCTTGTCACGTTGTTGCAGCAGGCAGGGCAGTCGGCCGAGGCGGTGGCCGTATGGGATCGGGCACGACCGCGCGATCCGCCAAGCTATGCGCTGATGGCGGCGACGCGGGCATTTCGGGATCAGAAGCGTTTCGATCGTGCTGTTGAACTCGCACGAAGCGGGATGCGCCGATTTCCGGATGAGCAGGATTGGCCGATTCTGCTGGCACTGGTCCTGACCGACGACAAGCGCCCCGACGAAGCCCTGCACCTGCTGGCGACCCCGGCCGCTCGACGTGCCCCCGAGCGGGAGAGGCTGCTGGCCGAGGGGTACGCGGCGCGGACAGCAAATCGACCGTTCGAGGCGCTGCGTGCCTATGCCGCTGTCGGTCTGCGTGATCCGGGCAATGCCGAGGCGCGCGACGCCACGCGCGATATCCTGCGCGGTATGCGCGCACCCTGGGGGGCGGCACGCTTTGCCCCGCCACCGATCCCGCCGTCGATTCAGGGGGAGATGGCGGCGGCAGAGGTTCGATGGGGCGTCGAGGACCGGCCCTTCGACCCGGCTCGCCGGTTCGAAGGCACTGACCGGGCGCTGGCCAATCTGGACCGGCTGATTGCGTTGGCGCTGGAACAGGACGATCCGGCACGTGCGCGGTCACTGCGCCTGGACCGCCTCGTCGCGCTGCGGGATCGCGTGCGCATGGCGGATGTGGTGGCCGAGGCCGATGCGCTGCGGCAGGCGGGTGCCGAACTGCCGGCCTATGCGCGTCATCCGGTTGCGGATGCGCTGTTGTATCTGCGGCAACCCGAGGCGGCTCGTGCTGCCTATGAGTCGGTGCTGACGGATGATCCCTACAATACCGATGCGCAGATCGGGCGGTTTTATGCCACCGTCGAGATGGAGGACTTTGCCTCGGCCTATCAGCAAGCCGATGCAATGGTTGCCAACGAACCGATCTGGCGAAAATTCGCCGACGACCCGACCCGTTATGCGCGCGGGCAGTTCCTGGATGCGACATTGCTGGCGGGTGGAGTGCGCGTCTGGGGCGATCAGCCGGCCGAGGGATGGGCCCGGATCGAGCCGGTCCGCGATGCTGCCCCGGCCAGCCCGTCGGTGCGGATGTCGGCTGCGGCGGCCATGAGCGCCCGCAACTGGCCGCGTGCCGCCGAGGAGGAGAACCGCATTGCCTTGAGCCTGGCGCCGCAGATGGTGTCGGCGCAGATCGCGGTCGCGGAATCCGCGCTGGCGCGCAACCGCTTCGCCGAGGCACGGATGCGCCTGGCGGACCTTGTTGCGCTGTATCCGGAAAATCGTGCCGTGCAGCGGCTGCAACGTGACTATGCCGCGCGCACCGGCTGGATTCTGGATATCGAGTTGCGGCCGTCGAATGAAACAGGCGGTGGCACGTTTGGTAGCAACGGCAACGAGTTGAATGCCTCGACCCGCATCGCCTCGCCATTGATCGACGATCGCTGGCGGGTCTTTGCCGGCATGACCTTCGCCAACGCACACCCGCCCGAGGGGTACGCCCAGCGCCAACGCTATGCCGCGGGCATCGAGTTCATCTGGCCCGATGTGACCGCGAGCGTGAACGTCCATCAGGACCTCGGGTCCCTGTCGCGCACCGGGCTGAGTGGACTGTTGGACTGGTCGGTGAACGACCATCTGTCGGTGTCGCTGTCCGCGGAACGGATCTCGATCGAGACACCCCTGCGGGCACTTCTGTACGGGATCACGGCGGATTCGGTGAACACGCGCATGACATACGCCTGGAACGAGGGGCGCTCCATCTCGATCGGCGCAGGATGGATGCCGTTCACCGACGGCAACCAGCGCACCATGATGGATGTGCGATTTTCCCAGAAGGTCGTTGCGATCCCACATTTCGGCCTGACTGCGCAGGCGGAACTGTATGGATCAACCAACACCCGCGTCGGGGCGCCCTACTATAATCCACGTACGGACGGATCGGCTTCGATCGGGCTGGTGGCGGAACATATGGTCTGGCGGCGCTATGAGCGCAGCATGACGCAGGTCGTCACGCTGCAGGGGGGCTGGTATGGGGAGCGTGACTACACAGGTGGCCCGGTTGGCACTGCGATCTATGAGCATCGCTGGCGTTTCGATCCGTGGACTGAACTTGTCTACGGTGCGTCATTGGGGGAGCGCATCTACGACGGCCAGGCGGCCCGCGTGATCGGCGCCTTCATCACCTTGCGGCAGAGGCTGTAGCCCATGCGCCGGTTGCTTGTCCTGCTGCTGTCGCTGATGCTGGCCATGCCGGCGGCGGCGCAGCGCTTCGTGGCCGTCTCGTTCCATGGCGTGGTGGATGACGAGAAGGACCTGGGATCGGACGATATCACCACGGGACGCCTGATCGCGTTCTTCGACTGGCTGCGGGGCACTGGTTGGACGCCGGTGACGCTGGACGACATCGCTGCCGCCGGTGCCGGGGTGCGTGCGCTGCCGCCGAAGCCGATCCTGATCACCTTCGACGATGGCTACAAGAACGCCTATACACGCGTATATCCACTGCTGCTGGCCTATCGCTATCCCGCGGTACTGGCACTGGTCGGATCATGGATGGATGCACCCATGACGGCCACCGTGTCCTATGGCGGGGAAATGGTGCCTCGCGCCAATTTCCTTTCCTGGGAAAACGTGCGGGAGATGCAGTCATCCGGCCTGGTGGAGTTCGCGAGTCACAGCTATGCCTTGCACACCGGGATTCGCGGAAACCCGCAGGGATCCATGCCGCCATCAGCCGCGACCTGGACCTATGATCCGCGCACCGGCACCTATGAGAGCGATGCGTCTATGCAGGCACGCGTGACGGCCGATCTGCGCAAGGCGATTGCGTTGATGCGCTCGCATACCGGCAAGGCACCGCGTGCCCTGGTCTGGCCATTCGGACGCTACGCCGGACCGTCGCTGACCGCCGCGCGCGAGGCCGGATTCCGTTTCGCGATCACACTCGATCCGGAGCCGGCCGATGCGCGCCATCTGATGGCCATTCCGCGCCTGTTTCCCGCGCGCGACCCGAAGCTCGGCACGATGGCCGAGGAGCTCCGCTTCGCCGACCCCACGCCGACGACCCGACGCACGGTGTGCCTGTCGCTGGACGGCCTGGCGCGGGGGGATGCGGCGGCGCGTGACGCGGCATTGGGCACCATCATCGAATCCATCCGCCGGCTTGGGGCGAACACGGCAGTGGTCGATCCCGCTGGCGCCGCGGCACCTGGTGTCCCCATGGGTGTCCCCATGGGGGCCGTATGGTTCCCGACGGGATTGTTACCGATGCAACAGGACCTGCTGGGTTTCGTGGCATGGCAGATTCGCACGCGCGGCGGCGTCGATATGTTCCTGCGGATCGATCTGCGCGCGGCCACGGCCGCGGTCGGTCGTGACAGGGTGCCGGCCCTGGTGCGTGACATGGTGCGTGCGACGCCGTTCGATGGTGTTCTGCTGGACCCGCCCGGCAATTTGCTGTCGGCCGGGACGACCCATCCGGCGGCCTATCCGTGGTCCATCCGCGATGCGCGCGCGACGGTCGATCCAATCATGCTGGATGCCGATGGACGTCTGGCCTGGGATGCGTGGCAGGCGGCGGTGGCGCTGCGTCCGACGCTGCGCCTGGCCCTGACCGTTCCGGCCGACGTGCCTGGATCATGGCCTGCACCTGCGGCTGACTGGTTGTTGATGCAACCACCCGTCGATGGGCTAGAGAAATTGGCTCGCCGGTTGTTTGCGCGCGGGTGGCTGGCTCCGGATGTCGGGCCTCGGTTGGTGCTGCCGCTGCCGACGACGGAAACCCGGGCCGCCATCCGTTCGATGCGTGCCGTGCAGACCATCGGGGCGACCGCATTCAGCCTGTGCCCGGCGCCGGTGCTGCCGTCCGACCCGGCGTTGAACGCGGCCTTCTCGGCCTCCTCGTTCCCATATTTGCCGTAGGTGGCTACGATGTCCGGCAACGTCCTGGCGTACGTGATCGAAGCCATCCCGGTCTTCTGTTTCGGCTATCCGTTCGTAATGGCATGGTACTGGATGATCGGCGCCGTCCTGTTCTGGCTGGGGGTGGAGCGCAAATACCCGCCCGTCGACCAGCCGCCGCCGCTGGCGCAGTATCCGCCGATCAGCATCATCATCCCGTGCCACAACGAGGCCGACAACGCCTATGAAACGTTCGCCGTGCTGAACGCGGTGGATTATCCGGATTTCGAGATCATTGCAGTCAACGACGGCAGCAAGGACAGCACGGGCGCGATCCTGGACGAACTGTCCGCCACCATGCCCCGGCTGCGGGTGGTGCACCTGGCGGTGAACCAGGGCAAGGCAACCGCGATGAATGTCGGGTCCCTGTTGGCCAGGCACGAGATTCTGGTGCTGATCGATGGCGATGCGCTGATCGACCGCCACGCCCTGCGCTGGGTCGCCTGGCATTTCCGCCTGCCCTATATAGGCGGTCTGACCGGCAATCCGCGCATCCGCAATCGCACCAGCATCCTGGGCCGCTTGCAGGTGGGTGAGTTCTCCTCGATCATCGGACTGATCAAGCGTGGCCAGGCGACCTATGCCCGTTTGTTCGCGGTGTCGGGCGTGATCTGTGCTTTTCGCAAGCGGGCGCTGCAGGAAGGCGGATGGTGGTCGCCGCGGACACTGACCGACGATGTGGACGTCACCTGGCGCGTGCAACTGGCCGGATGGCGCATCACCTATGCGCCCAATGTCATCGTCTGGATCCTGATGCCCGAAAAATTGCGCGGACTGTGGCGACAGCGGCTGCGATGGGCCGAGGGCGGAGGGCAGATGCTGATCGACAATTTCCGCCCGATGATTCGCGGCGTCCGGCCAAGCCTGTTGCCGGTCTATCTGGACGCGGCGATCAGCGTCGGATGGTCGTATTGCATGATCGTTACGACCGCGTTCGGCCTGCTGGCGATTTTCGGGATCGATCCGGTTCCGGGCGTGCCGGCGTTCTCCCTGATTCCTGAATGGTATGGCATGACATTGTGCATGACGTATTTGTTGCAGGCGCTGCTGAGCACATCACTGGAGAGCCGGTTCGAACCGAACCTGCGACGGTCCCTGTTCTGGATCATCTGGTACCCGGTGGCATTCTGGATGCTGACGACATTGACCGCGGCGATTGCCATGCCGCGCGCGGCGTTGCGCGGTCGGAAGGGCCGCACGACCTGGGTCAGCCCGGACAGGGGGATCCGATGAACAGCCATCTGCCGGTCAACTGGCCGCCGTTGATCACCGATGCCCGGATGCCGCGGCGGATCGTCTGGCGCGACCGGCTGCTGACGTTGTCGATGTGGGGGCTGATGCTGTTCTTCGCGCGCGACATCCCTGTCATCGTCGGGGCGGCGACGCTGGACTGGCTGGGGCGCGATCACAATCTGATGGATATCGACGTCGACATCTGGGTCGACGAACTGGTGCCCTATGTCGTCGCGTCGGGCGTGCTTGGCCTGTGGCTGCTGGGATGGGGACTCGCGTCCCTGCGACGCCTGAGACGGGCGCGGGGCATGCCGCAGCCGCCCCCGTTGCCGATCGAAGCCGATGTGGAACGGGCCGGCGCGACACAGCAGCAGTTGGAAGCCTGGCGCGATCTGCGCATCGCGATCGTGCATCTGGACCAACATGGGCACATCCGGGTCGAGGACCGGCGGCCGGTCGAGCATCAGAAGGCCGAACAGTTGCGCCTGTAACGACCGGGCCAGTACGGGGTGACTTCCCAAGTGATTGCGATCGTGTCAGGGTTCGTCTGCCGCTTCTGGTCTTCAAGCAAGGCCGCAACTGGTTCGACAAGGAGAAAATTTCATGTTCCTGAAAAACCTTCTGGCCGCGGTCGCCTTGATCGGCTTGACGACATTGCCCGCTTTGGCACAGACCCCGGCTACGCCTGCTGCCCCTGCCAAGCCCGCCACCACGGCGCCGGCGGCTCCTGCGGTGAAGGCGCCTGCTGCTGCGAAACCGCCGGTGGCCGCGGCCAAGCCGGTCAATCTGAACACTGCGACTGACAAGGAACTCGACGCGTTGCCAGGTGTCGGCAAGGCGCGAGCGAAGGTCATCATGGACGAGCGTGCGAAAAGCCCGTTCAAGGATTGGGCCGATTTCGACAAGCGCATGACGGGCACATCGGTCAATGCCGGGGTGAAGGCGAAGATCAAGGACATGGTCGCCTTCTGACTGCCTGTCACCGGACGTGGTTTTCCGAACCGCGGCGCCCATATCGAGGGCGTCGTGGTCTGGACGCGGTGTCATGCGCCTGAAAGACCATGTTGCCGCAATTGCCGGTGCTGTCGATGGACGCGACAGCCGGGCCGATTCCCGCCTGACTTGACACCCCAGGACGGGCTTATCAGCATTCATGGTCACAGCAGGGGACACGGCGGTTCGCCGCGAGCCCCGATCCAACCATGAGAGACCGTCGTCATGATGCCGCCCATCCGGATTGATGAAGCCACCGGCCTGAAGCTTTTCAATACCCGCGCCGCAAAGGCGACCGACAAGATTGCCGGCAAGGGCTACTCCCCGGTCGCAGATCAAGCGTTGACCTCGCTGCCTCCGCCGCCGCCTGGTGCGGTGTTCAATGCGGAGGAACAGGCCAAGTACCGTGCCTACAAGGAGGCGCGGAAAGGTGCCGCCGACTACATCACGATGGAGGGTGAATTTTCCCGCTATCTGCAGGATGTCTATTCGGCGCCGCCCATCGGGCGTGAGTCGCTGACTGACGATTGTGAAATCCTGATAATCGGTGCGGGCTTTGCCGCGTTGCTGCTGTGGTACAAATTGCGTGACGCCGGCTTCATCGATGTGCGTGTGTGTGAGAAGGGTGGCGACGTCGGCGGCACCTGGTATTGGAACCGCTATCCCGGCATCGCATGCGACGTTGAATCCTACAGCTATCTGCCGCTGCTGGAGGAGATGGGTTATTTCCCGACGATGAAGTTTGCTTCGGGGTTCGAGATCCTCGAATACTGCCAGAGCATGGCGGATAGGCTGGGCTTCTATGACCGCTGTCTGTTCCACACGACCGTTGAGCGGACGGAATGGGATGAGAAGGCCGAGCGGTGGATTGTTTCGACGGATCGTGGCGACAGGATGCGGGCGCGCCATGTGGTGCTGGCCAACGGGTCGCTGACAACGCCGAAACTGGCACGTATCGATGGGATGGAAACCTTCGCCGGCCAGTCATTCCATACGTCCAGGTGGGACTACAACGTCGATCTGGCTGGCAAGCGCGTCGGCATCATCGGCACCGGTGCAAGTGCGGTGCAGGTGGTTCCCGAGATCGCCAAGGTGGTGAAGGAGCTGTACGTTTTCCAGCGCACGCCGTCGACGATCGACGTGCGGGACCAGCGCATGACGACGCCTGAGGAGATCGAGACCTGGTCGAAGGAACCGAACTGGGCGAAATCCCGGCGGGAGCGTCTGGCCCGGATCTCGTCCGGGCGTACCGCGCTGAAAGGCAACGATGATTATCTGTCGGGCAAGGTCGCTGATGTGCGTGAACGCCGCACCTTTGATCGTGAGTTGTCTCCGGAAGAGCTGATGGAGCGTCAGCTGAACACCAACTTCCGGATCATGGAGCAGATTCGCGCCCGTGTGGATGCAATCGTCAAGGACCCGAAGACGGCGGCGGCGTTGAAGCCGTACTATGCCTATGGCTGCAAGCGTCCGACCTTTCATGACGAGTACTTGCCGAGCTTCAACCTGCCGCAAGTAAAACTGGTTGATACGGCACCGATGGGTGTCAGCAAGATCAATGCTGACGGCGTGGTGCATGATGGTGTCGAGTACAAGCTGGATGTGCTGATCTATGCGACCGGGTTCCAGTGGATGGGTGCCGGTTCATTCAACATGATCATCGGGAAGGATGGGCGCACCATGCGCGGCAAGTGGGGTGACGAAGGTGTACGCACCTTCCTTGGCCTGCACAGCAACGGGTTTCCGAACCTGTACATCCTGTCCGGTCCGCAGAGCGGCGGCGGACAGTTCAATTTCACTCGGACGATGGAGAGCCAGACCGATTATGTGGCCTGGCTGTTGAGGACGATGCGCACGCGCGGTGCAACCATCGTCGATGTGAAGAAAGATTCCGAAAACGCCTATGCCGAACATTGCCGGGATGCGGATATCCGGACACGGCCGTTCAGGGATTGCCTGTCTTATTATAACGGTGATGGTTCGGCTGAACCCGGCAGCCTTGCCTATTACGGTGGGCCCGGAAAGTGGCACGAGATTCGGATGGGTGCCCAGGACACATTGGAACCTTACGTGTTTTCCGGCACTACGGCATAGAAGGCGTCACGGCGGTCCTTGCGACTTGGCACTGCGGCGTGTACCGTTCGATGTCGCAGTGTTGCCGCCGAGGTGCCCGTTCGTGAACTCGCATGTGCTGTTGGTTCTGGATAGTTGTCGGTATGACTCGATGCGCGCCGCTTGGCCGACCCTGGTGAATTTTCCCAGGATCGGCGGCCTGCGCAAAGCGTACTCTCTATCCACATGGACGTTCACCTCCCATATCCTGTTCACGCTTGGGCGTCTGCCTTGGATCGAGACCAGACCTGATCCAACCGTGCAGAAGACCGAACTTGCCGACCTGAGATTGTGGCAGACCCGATTGGGCCTGACCGATGATCATCCGTTTCGGCTGGAACGGGATATGCGCGAGGGGCTGCATCGGCTGGGATACCAGCTGAATGCCATTACATCCGCCAACCCTCTGACCGAAGAATCGCGCTTTCGCTTTTTCGTCGACAACCTGTCATCGGTCGGGCAGTTCGAGCACTGCCTTGAACGGGTATTGCCGCGGATCGACATGAGCGTGCCGCAGTATCTGATCATTAATATCTGCGAGACACACTATCCATATTTCGATGGAGCCTACGATTCTCGGTTCGACAAGTATTACTTGCACGGGTTTGCCGCACAGATGCGCGCCGCGGCGGAAAACAAGCCACTGGTCGTACCGGCCTATTCCGAGGATATGTTTCCCGTGATGCGCGACCGTCAAGTCGCCTCGATCAAGTATGTCGATACAGTGCTACCGCGTCTGTTCGCGCTGTTGCCGCCCGATACCTATATCACCATCACTGCCGACCACGGCGACTGCTTCGGCGAGGATGGTTTTGTCGGACACGGAGAGGTCTGGAACAAGATGGTCCTGGAGGTGCCATTCCTGGAGGGGCGGGTGCCTAGCGCTGCGCTGTAACGGTCATGGGCGGGGGCGCGGCGCTCCAAGAATAGAAGTCCCACAGCATATTATTGGCATAAAAGACGACACTGTTTGTGATGATCGCGGCGCCACCGAAGACCGCCGTGGTTGCCAGAGAACCAGTATAGGCATACAGGGAAATCAACTTCACTGACGCGACGACAGGTTTGAAGGTCAGGAATTTCAGGGTGTTGCGCATGGCATTGTCGGAAGCATCGAATGCCTGTTCGCCGGCCTGGCGTGGCGGCGGCGGCGCGTATCGGTCCCAAAGGTAATCGTTTGCTGTATAGATCGACCACGAGCTGACCGCCATGAAAGTTGTCAATGCGGCGCCGCCGACGATGCCATCCGCGGCACTGGACAGCAGGACAAGATTGACGACGGTCGAGCCGACCTTGAAGGTAGTAGCCTTCATTGCGGAGTGAGTGAGCGAGCCGTCCTGGCTGGGCTCGTTGGCCTGGGCAAACACCGGCTCTGTCAGGGCCAAGGCGCTGACCATCGTGAGGGCGAGGAGCGGCCGAAGGGTCATTCTGGATATCCAATCATCCGTGCGAAGCAGTGTCTGTGATCGACAGTATCATCATTATCGGGGCTCGGAAACGTCCCAGCATCGCCAGTAATAAGCCGAAAGACAACTCTTCTTCAGATTGACGGGGCGGGTACGGTGCATGGTACGATGTCCTCCAGACATTTTCGAATGGGACATTTCCATGACACCCGACGCGCAGCCACTGCCCACGTTGGACATCAGCAGCACCGGCGTAGACCTGGGCGCTGTCGTGAACGGACTTGATGTGCGAGCGATCGACGAAGCAACAACGCAGGCGATCCATAAGGCCTGGCTCGATCATCAGGTCCTGATCTTCCGCAACCAAACCTTGAACCAGGACGACCTTATCGCCTTCGCTCGGCGTTTCGGCGCCCTGGACATCGCCCCGATCCAGGAGAATGGCCGGCGCTTCGTTGAAGGGCATCCGGAATTGTATATCGTTTCGAACGTCAAGGTGGGAGGCGAGGCAATCGGCAGCTTGGGTGCCGGCGAACTGGTCTGGCACACCGACATGTCCTATCTGGAAGAGCCGCCCAAGGCCAGCATGCTGTACGCGCTGGAAGTGCCGCCCGAAGGTGGCGACACCTCCTTCTGTTCGATGTACGCCGCGTTGGATGCCCTGCCGCCCGACATCCGGCGGCGGATCGATGGCCTGCAGTGCAAGCACGACGGTACGTACAACAGCGGCGGATTTTTGCGCCAGGGAGTGACACCGACGGATGATCCAAGGGAAGCACCGGGCACGCCCCATCCGATTGTCTATACCCACCCCGAGACAGGGCGGTCGGCGCTGTATCTTGGCCGGCGCAAGAATGCCTGGCTGATCGGGCTGTCATTGGAGGAGTCCGAGTCGCTGCTGGATGAAATCTGGCTGCATGTCGGGCTGGGGGGTGCGTCACTGACGCACCACTGGAGGGTCGGTGATCTTGTGTTCTGGGACAATCGCTGCACGATGCACAGGCGGGAGGCGTTTGACCCGGGGGCGAGACGAATCATGCATCGGACTCAAATCAAAGGCGAAACGAGACCCGCCTGATCACAGGGCCTGTCTGCCTATAAGTTTCGTTGATTCGCCGATGGCGGCGCTGCTGAAGGTCCAAGTAATATTGTTGCTCGTCCGGGCTTTGCTGATCAACGTCAGGCAGAGCCCGGTCATGCGCGCCGCCAGTTTGTGGCAACGACAGGCCAGCGTATGGCGTAGCTCCTGACATCCGTCTGAATCTGCACGTGATGTTTGTGGTGCGCTACAAAATGTACGAACAGGCGCCGTTGCGACTGTCACGAATTCTGGCGTATTTCTACAGTCGCCCGGCGCGCGACATGCTCCGTCGCTGCCGGATAGAATACCACAGTTGTCGATCGAGCTGCTGAGGATTCCGTTGAACGACCTATGGAACGTGTTGCGCGCGGCGTTTCAACCGTCCTTGTTGTATTGGTTTCGTATGGTCCTTGTTGCGGACCGGCAGCCGGCACGGATCGGGTCTGTCACCGGTGAGCCTCCGAGTCAGTTGTGATTTCTTCCGACGCGAAGATGTCGGCGATGGCCGAAGCATGTGGACGCCGGAAAGCCGAGCGTGCTGCGCGGCGGCATCGCCTGGTGGCTGATGCCCGACGATTTTCCGTCGTGACGTGCCGTATATCGCTGGTTCCCCCGGTTTCGCGATAACGGCACCTGGTGATGCGCGAGCGCTGGCCCTCTGGCGCTGACCGGGATGAAGCCTCTACTTGAACCATCCCATGGTTACCTGCGCTGCGGCCAGTCCGTTGATTGTTGCGTCAT
>CAYZKM010000031.1:0-19056 GCA_964478525.1 uncultured Bifidobacterium sp. | reverse complement strand
GCCGATCCAGGCTTCGGCGAAGCCCAGCTCGTCCAGCCAGCGCAGCGTCTGCAGGTCCCACTCATGGCCGGCCTTCAGGCCGCGTTCGGGCGGGTGCGAGGGCATGGTGAAATAGCCGAGTTTCATGGGCCGGTTCCTCCGCGCGTCGTGGTTGCGGGCAGGCTAGCGCGTGCGGGGCGGCGATGTCACGGTTTCGGCTTGTCGGCCGGCGGCGGCGGGGCCTTCTGCGCGGTTTCCGGCGCGGTGGGCGCCACGCGCTGGGCGGTGTCGGGCGCGGTGTCGATGGCGCTGAACGGATTGCGCAGCACCGGCGCGCCTTCCTTCCAGGCGACGGTGAAATACAGCGCAGCCACCTCGGCATAGTTTTCGAACTGGCTGCTGGTGTCCAGCGCCTGAACGGTCAGCGCCTCGGCTGCCTTCGGGTCGCCCAGGGCGCGCTTCACCTCGGCCCACATGCCATAGGTCGTGGGCTTCGACGGGTCCAGCGCGACCGCCTGGCGCATCGCGTCATCCGCCGCCTTGGCATCGCCCTGTCCCAGCAGCGCGCCGGCCAGCGTGACATAGGCGGTGGCCAGCAGCACCTTGTCCGCCGGCGGATCGTTGGCCAGGCGTTCTTCCAGCAGCGTGCGCGCCTGGGCCGGCAGGCGCAGCGCGATCCGCGCCAGCGCCAGGTTCAGCACCGCCACCTGGTTCGCCGGATCGGACGTGGTTGCCTGCAGGAACCGTTCATGCGCCGCGGTCGGGTTGTCGCGGAACAGCTGGATCATGCCCTCCAGATTCTCCAGCATCGACCGCTGCGGGCTGATCGCGGTGGGCGGCAGCCGCGCCTTGCCGAAGGCGATCACCTCCTGGCTGCGGGTGAAGTCGCGATCCTTCACGTGCCGGCGCATCATGTTCAGCGCGGTGGTGTAGGGATCGATATGCGCCATGCCCACCACCGCACCGCGCTGCACCAGGCTGATGACGCTTTCATCCTTCACCGGGTTCACTTCCTGCTGGAACGCGCCCGCCTGGCGGCCGTCGAAGCCCGAGACCAGCAGGCGCAGCACGTCGCGTTCCTTGAACACGTACAGCCGGATGCGGTCGGCGCGATAGCCGGCCTGCGCCTGCAGCGCGTTGGCGACATTGGCCATGCCGAAGGAATCGACGATACTCAGGCCAAGGCCCTTCTCGTTGCTCAGCTTGATCGTCGGCTTGGAAACGATCGACGGTGTCAGGAAGATCTGCGCCACCTCGTTGCGCAGCACATCGGCCAGCATGTCGTCGCTGACCGACACCGGATCGATCTGGCCGGCGGCATGGGCTTCCAGCACGATGTCGCGCGGATGCAGGACGGTATCGACGCCCAATGCCGCGATCAGCATGAACGCGCCGAAGAACAGCGTGGTCAGATCCATGCGTCATCTCCTCGCCCTGGGGTGGCAGCGTAACACAGCACCGCCTGGGCGGGAGGGGTTTTGCACACGGGTTGCGCCGGGCCGCGCGGTCGGAGATTCTGCTGCGAACGGGTGGAGCGGAGAACGGCATGAGCGAGACATTGGCGCGGCGCATGGACGATTTCCTGCGCGACCACCCGATCATCGAGGACGATCCGCTGGCCGGGATGCAGGCCGCCGGGCTGCTGCGACCGGCGGCAGATTATGCCGCGATCGCCGAGGCGAAGGCCGCCATCGTCGCGCGCACCGGGCTGCTGGGCGTGGGCGGAATCTGGGGCGGGCGGCAGGTGGTGGGCCGGTTCTTCCTCGATGGCTTCGGCAACGACGCGCAGAAGGCGCGCTGGACCGGCAAGGCGCTGTCGGTGGCGATTTCCGAACCGAAAGTCGGCGCGCATCCCAAGCTGCTGACCACCCGCGCCGAGGCGGCCGATGGCGGCTATCGCATCACCGGCGAGAAGGCATGGGTCAGCAACGGCCCCGTCGCGGACGCAGTCATCGTCGTGGCCATCACCGCGCAGGAGCATGACCGTAAACGCTACAGCGCGTTCCTGGTTCCACGCGATACCGCGGGGCTGTCGATGCAGGAGATGCCGGGCTTTCACGCGCTGCGGCCATCACGGCATTGTCATATGATCCTGGATGGCTGCGTGGTGGCGGCGGATGCGATGCTGGGCCCGGATGGCACCGCGTATGAACGAATGGCGATGCGGTTCCGCGATGTCGAGGATGTGGTTGGCACCTATTCCGCCCTTGGCGCGTTTCGCTTCATCCTGGACCGGCTGCGATCGGATGCGGCGAACGAGGATCGCGATCTTTCCCTCGGCGCGCTGATCGCGCTGGCGGCGGTGTACGAGGCCGGGGCGGCGGCGGTGGTCGCGACGCTGGACCGCGGGCGGCTGAATGCCGGGTCGGCGGTGCTGGTCGGGCTGCGCGTGCTGGCGCTGGACATCGCGCAGCGGATCAGGACACATGTCGATACGTTCGGCCCGTCCGAGCCCGCCATCGACACCATGCTGAGCGATCTCGACGCCATCCTCGGCATCGCCCGCGGCCCCCGCCTGGCGCGTCAGGCTCGGCTGGCTACGTCGCGAGGAAGTGCCTGACGATCCCGATCTGATCGGGCACGTTCAGCGCCGGGGCGTGGCCGCAGCCGGCGATCTCGCGCACCCGTGCCGCCGGTCCGCGCCGCGCCATCGCCTGCGCGACATCCGCCGCCAGCAGGTCCGACGCCGCGCCGCGCAGCACCAGCGTGGGCATGGCCAACGCGTCGTACTCGTCCCATTGCTCGAAATCATCGGGATGGACGAAGAACTGCCGCGCGATGGCCGGGTCGTAATGCGTGGTGAAGCGGCCATTCGGCAGCCGCCGGTGCGAGGTTTCCGCCATGCGCCGCCATTGCGCGTCGGTATGGACGCCGAACGGGGCGTAGATGGTGCGGAAATAGGCTTCCAGCTCGGTCATCGTCGCGAAATCAGGCGGCGCGCCGACATAGGTGCGGATGCGGTCGAAGGAGGGTTGCGGAAAGGTCGGGCCGATATCGTTCAGCACCAGATGGCTGATCCGTCCGCGCAGCGTCGTCGCGCCGGCGGCAATGCCGAGCGCGCCGCCCATCGAGGTGCCGAGGAAGCGGAAGGTGCCCAGGCGGAGGGCGTCGGCGAGTTCCGCGGCCTGATGGGCATAGGCCGCCATGCAGTACTCGGTGTCGGGATCGGTGCTCCATTCCGACAGGCCGCGGCCGATCGTGTCGGGACAGATGACGTGATAGGTGTCGGACAGCGCGGCGGCCAGGTCGTCGAAGTCGCGGCCGGTGCGGGCCAGGCCGTGCCACAGCAGCACCGGCGGGGCGCCGGGGCTGCCCCATTCGGTGATGTGCATCTGCCGACCGCCGATGGGCAGATAGACCGAGCGTGGCGAGGATGCGGGCATGGCGCGCTATCCCAGCGTGGCGCGGGCCTGCATCGCGATGCCGCCCGAAGCGTTCACCGCGAAGATGTCGGCCTCGCTGTCGTTGATCATGCCGCCCACGACGGTGAACGGCGCGACGTCGAACAGCGGTGACCGCGCCCGCATGGCGAATCTCCGGATCGGCCGCGGCTGCGAATCCCGCAGCAGGTCCAGCATGCATTGCTGGGAGAACGGGCCGTGCACGACCAGGCCCGGATAGCCCTCGACACCGGTCGCGTAGGGACGGTCGTAATGGATGCGGTGCGGATTGAACGTCAGCGCCGAATAGCGGAACAACGAGACGGGGTCGGGCGTGATGGTGCGCGACCAGGTCATGCCGGGGGGCGGGGGCTCGGTCTGCGGGATGCCGGATTTCTCGCCGGGCTTCACCGCCTCGCGAAACACGCTGACGGCGTCTTCCGTGATCGCGAGACCGGCGGGCGTGTAGATACGCTGCGTGCGGGTGGCGATGATCAGCGTGCCGGTCGCGCCCTTGCGCAGCTGCACGTCGCTGAATTCGGTTTCCCGGCGCAGCTGCTCGCCGATCAGGATCGGGGCGTGGAAGGTCAGCGTCGCGCCGGCGTACATGCGGCGCGGCAGCGGCATCTTCGGCAGCCCGCCGCGTTCGAACGGCAGCCCGTCCTCGCCCAGCTGAGCGAGGCGCATCGCCTCGGGGAAATAGGCGAGATGCCAGCCGGGCGGCACCGCCTGTCCTTCCTCGGGCGGGGTTTCATCGCGGTCGAAGGTCACGACCATGCCGCGCATCGGGGCAGCGATGGCCAGGTCGTGATCGGTGTGGATCATGCCCAGCTGGGCGCGGATGGGGGCGAGGTCGATCTCGGTCTCGGTCATGGCGTCAGGCCCATCCCTGCACGTGCGCGGCTTCCTCGCGGCAGCGTTCCGGCCCGCCCAGAAGCTGGCGGTTGAAACTGATGCGCTTGAACCAGAAATGCAGGCCCAGCAGGTCGGTGAAGCCCATGCCGCCATGGGTTTCCGTGGTCATGCGCGCGACCTCGCGGCAGACATCGGCCAAATGCGCCTTGGCATGGCAGGCGGTCAGGCGGGCTTCCTCGGGCATGGTGTCCTGCGCGTGGGCGGCGTACCAGACCATGCCGCGGCAGGGTTCCAGCGTGGTGACGCAGTCGGCCAGCATGTATTTCACGCCCTGGAAGCTGCCGATCACGCGGCCGAACTGGACGCGTTCCTTGGCAAAGGCGACGGCCTTGTCCAGCATGTTCTGTGCGGCCCCCAGCGTATCGGCGGCCAGCACCACGCGCCCGGTGTCCAGCACGCGCTGCGCGGCGGCGATCGGGGCGTTGGCGGCGTCCAGCCGTTCGGCGGGCGCGCCATCGAAGGCAAGATCGACGGTGGGGCGCGTGCGATCCAGGCTGCGATGCAGGTGCGCGGACACGCCCGGTGCATCCGCCGCCACCACGGCCGCATGGCCATCCGGTAGATACACCAGGTAGTGCGTCGCCGACCCGGCATCCATCACCGCCGCGATCCGCCCGGTCAGCCTGTCGCCGTCCAAGCGTGCCGATGCGGCACCGGTCTGCCCGGCAAGGCCGGCGAAGGCGACCGCCACCCGGATCTCGCCGCCGGCGATCTGCGGCAGGTATTCGTCCTGCTGGGATTCGGTGGCGCTGTTCATGAAGGCCAGTGCGGCCATGGCCACGCTGGCGGTGAACGGGATGGGTGCCGCGGCGTATCCCAGCGCCTCGGCCGCGACGGCAGCATCCAGCACCCCAAGGCCGGCGCCGCCGAAGCGTTCCGGCACCAGCAGGCCCTGCAGGCCCAGTTCCAGCGTGCCGTTCCACAGCTCGTCGTCGAAACCGGTGCCGTCGGCGGCCAGCGCGCGCAGGCGTTCCATCGGCAGGCGGTCCTTCAGGAAAGCCCGCAGCGAATCATCGAATTGCCGCTGCTCCAGCGAAAGCGCGAATTCCATCAGCCCCTCCCGATCGCGGCGGCGTTCTGCACTTTCGGCTCCCGCGGCAGGTCCAGGCCGCGCTCGCCGATGATGTTCTTCTGGATGTTGTTCGACCCGCCGCCGATCATCAGCCCGACATCGTACATGTAGTCGATGTTCCAGGTGGTGGCGTCGTCGGCCTCGGTGTCCTCGCCCAGGGTCTCATAGGGCAGGCCCGCCGCGCCCAGCGCGTCGACCGCCAGGGATGCCAGGCGGAAGCCCAGCATGGTGCCGCCATATTTGACGATCATGCGCTTGACGCCCGACTCGATGCCGGCCGCCGCCTCGGTCAGCAGGCGCAGATTATGCGCCTTCCACGCGATCACCTCGCCCTGCAGCTTCAGCAGCCGGTCGCGATACTCGGCCATCGCGATCAGCGGCGTGCCGTTGATCTCGGAACTCTGCAGCAGCCTGATCAGCTGTTCCAGGCGCGCATTCATCTTGCCGGCATCGCCGATCATCAGCCGCTCGTGCTTCAGGGTGACATTGGCGACGTACCAGCCCTTGCCGCGGCCCAGCACGATCTGGGTTTCCGGCACTTTCACGTCGGTGAAGAACACCTCGTTGAATTCGTTACGACCCGTCATCGTCGTCAGCGGGCGGCGTTCCAGCCCGGCACTGTCCATCGACAGCAGCAGATAGGACAGGCCTTCATGCTTGGACTTCTCGGGTTCGGTCCGGCACAGCAGGAACATCATGTCGGCGTAATGGGCGGAACTGGTCCAGATCTTCTGCCCGTTCACCACCCAGTACCCATCCTTCAGCTCGGCCTTGGTCTGCGCATTGGCCAGGTCCGACCCGTTGCCCGGCTCGCTGTAGCCCTGGCACCAGATGATGTCGCCGCGGATGGTCGGGCCGACATAGGCCTTCTTCTGTTCGTCGGTGCCGACCTCCAGCAGGGTGGGCACCAGCATCGAGATGCCCTGGTTGGTCAGCCCGGCATAGACGTTGGCGCGGGCGAATTCCTCGGCGATGACGGCGGCGGCCATGATGTCGGGTGGCGCGCCGAAGCCGCCATATTCGGTGGGGATGGTGCGCCCGGCATAGCCATGCTCGACCAGTAGCTTCTGCCAGTCCAGCGTCTTCTGGTCCGGCTTCTTGCGCCCGCCGCCCACCTTGGGAGAACGGTCGCCGAACCTGGCGACGAAACCCCGGACTTCCGCCTGCAGGGCCTGGTATTCGTCCGACAGTCTCAGGTCCATCGTTTCCTCCTGCTTCTTCGGGATCGAATTGTAGCCGCCCGCCCCGGAAAGGCCAGAGAGCGCCCCCTGGCGGCGGGCGGGCGCGACGCATCGGCGTTGACAGTGGGGATCGCGGTCCGATACGTGGCATACAACGAACAAGACTTCAGGCTTCATCGGGTAGAACGTTCAGGAAGGCGTCTTGCAGCCACTCCTAGAAGTCACGAATCTCCACACCGCGTTCAGAACCGGTGCCGGGATTGTCCAGGCTGTTGACGGGATCTCGTATTCCGTCAATGCCGGGGAAACCGTTGCCGTGGTGGGCGAAAGCGGTTCGGGCAAATCCGTCGGCGCGCTGTCGGTGATGCGGCTGATCCCGGACCCGCCGGGGCGCATCATCGCGGGCAGCGTGCGGCTGGACGGGCGCGACCTGATGCATCTGTCCGAGGAGGAGATGCGCAAGGTCCGCGGCAGCGAGATCGGCATGGTGTTCCAGGAACCGATGACATCGCTGAACCCGGTGCTGACGATCGGACGGCAGGTGACCGAGACGCTGGAACAGCATCGCGGCATGGACCGCGCCGCCGCCCGCGCCCGCGCCCGCGAACTGCTCGGCCTGGTCGGCATCGCCGACGCCGAACGGCGGTTGAAGCAGTATCCGCACCAATTGTCGGGCGGGATGCGGCAGCGGATCATGATCGCCATCGCCCTGGCGTGCGATCCGAAGCTGATCATCGCCGATGAACCCACGACCGCGCTGGATGTCACGATCCAGGCGCAGATCCTGGAATTGATGAAAGACCTGACCCAGCGGCTGAATATCGCGCTGATCATCATCACGCATAACCTGGGCGTCGTCGCGCGCTATGCCAATCGAGTGAATGTGATGTACGCGGGCCGCATCGTGGAATCGGGCCCGGCGGCCGGGATCTATCATCGCCCGCGCCACCCCTATACGATCGCGCTGCTGCGGTCGGTGCCACGGCTGGATCGTCCGCGCCAGGCCAGGCTGGACCCGGTGGACGGGCAGCCGCCGGACCTCACTCGGCTGGATGGCGGCTGCTCGTTCCGCCCCCGCTGCCGGTTCGCCCAGCCCGCCTGCGGTGAATCCCGCCCCGCGCTGCGGGACACCGACGCCGCCGGGCACCAGGCGGCGTGTTTCCGATCGCACGAGCTGGATGCATTGGCGGGGGAACCGGCATGAGTGACGCGCTGCCGCTGCTGGAAGTCAGAGACCTGCAGATGCATTTCCCGATCCTGGAAGGCATCGTCGGGCGCCGCGTGGGCGAGGTGAAGGCGGTCGACGGCGTCAGCTTCACGGTCCGGCGCGGCGAGATTCTGGGCCTGGTGGGCGAGAGCGGGTGCGGCAAGACGACCACCGGGCGATGCATCCTGCGGCTGGAAAAGCCGACGGGGGGCGAGATCCGTTTCGATGGCGTCGACCTGGCCGGCCTGTCGAACCGGCAGCTGGCCACACTGCGCCAGCGCATCCAGGTGATCTTCCAGGACCCGTACAGCTCGTTGAATCCGCGCATGAAGATCGGCTCGATCATCGCCGAGCCGATGAAGGTGCATGGGATCGAACCCGATGCGGCCAAACGCCAGGCGCGGGTGCATGAACTGCTGTCGATCTGCGGATTGAATCCCGGCTTCGCCGATCGCTATCCGCACGAGATGTCGGGCGGGCAGCGCCAGCGCGTGGGCATCGCGCGCGCCTTGGCGATGAACCCCGAGTTCATCGTCTGCGACGAGCCGGTCTCGGCGCTGGATGTGTCGATCCAGGCGCAGGTGGTGAACCTGCTGGAGGACCTGCGCGAGCGGTTCGGCCTGACCTACCTGTTCATCGCCCACGACCTGTCGGTGGTGCGGCATCTGTGCCAGCGCGTGGCCGTGATGTATCTGGGCCGGATCGTCGAGATGGCAGACAGCGACACGCTGTTCGAGCAGCCACTGCATCCGTATACGCAGGCGCTGCTGGCCGCGGTGCCGGTGCCCGATCCGCTGGTGGAGCAGGGCCGCGTGTTTCGCCCGGTGAAGGGCGAGGTGCCGAGCTCGATCAATCCGCCGTCGGGCTGCGTGTTTCATCCGCGGTGCCCGATGGCGGTGGAACGGTGTTCGCGCGAACGCCCGGAACCGCGGGAGATCAGGCCAGGCCATGTGGTGGCGTGCAGCGAGGTCGTGGCCCCAGACTGAACATACGGACTGACATATCGGCTGACATATCAATCGGGATGGATTTCTGACGTGACAAAAATCAAACGATGGTCGGGACTGGCATTGGCGTTGTCCGCCGTGATGGCGTTCGGGGCACAGGCGGCGGATGCGCCGAAGCGGGGCGGGACGCTGAACTTCCTGATCCCCGCCGATTCGCCGCCAAGCCTGGACGGGCATCGGGAAACGACGTTTGCCACCGTGCATGCGACGGCGCCGTTCTACAGCGTGCTGATCCGCATCAACCCGGACAATCCCGGCTCCCCCACCGATTTCGTGTGCGATCTGTGCACCGCGATGCCGACGCCGACGGATGACGGCAAGACCTGGACCTTCACGATCCGCGACGGTGTGAAATGGCACGACGGCTCGGCCCTGACCGCGCACGATGTCGCGGCGTCGTGGCAGGCGATCGTGCATCCCAAGCCCGGCATGCTGAGCGCGCGCGAGGCCTATTTCACGATGGTGGACAGCATCGAGGCGACGGATGACAGGACCGTCGTCATCAGGCTGAAATTCGCCACCGAGGCCTTCCTGCCCGCGCTCGCGGATCCGTTTGCGTATATCTACAAGAAGGAAATCCTGGATCGCGATCCGCACTGGTACGAACGGAACGTGATGGGCAGCGGGCCGTTCCGGTTCGTCGAGTACCAGATCGGGCAATCGATCCGTGGTGAGCGCAACCCCGACTACTACCACAAGGGCCTGCCGTACCTGGATGGGTTCACCGCGATCTTCGCCGACAAGCAGGCGGTGCGGATCGATGCGATCCGCGCCGATCGCGCGGCGACCGAGTTCCGTGGCATGCCGCCATCGGCGCGCGATCAGCTGGTGAAGGAACTCGGCGATCGCGTCGCCGTCCAGACGAGTGCCTGGAACTGCGTCAATATCATCACGCCGAACCACAAGCGCAAGCCGTTCGACGATGTGCGGGTGCGGCGCGCGCTGGCGCTGGCGATCGACCAGTGGAAGGGCGCGGCGGCACTGGCGAAGATCGCCACCGTGCATACGGTGGGTGGCATCGTCTTCCCGGGCTCGTCTTTGGCCGCGACGCAGCAGGAGCTGCAGGCCATTCCCGGCTTCTGGCCCGATATCGAGAAATCCCGCGCCGAGGCGCGCCGGCTGCTGAAGGAAGCGGGCGCCGAGGGGCTGAAGTTCGAGCTGGTGAACCGCAACATCGACCAGCCGTACAAGTACATCGCCACTTGGGCGATCGACGAATGGAGCAAGATCGGCGTGCAGGCGACGCAGCGCGTGCTGCCGACCGGGCCGTTCTTCGATGCGCTGCGCAGCAACAATTTCGACGTGGCGCTGGAATTCAACTGCCAGGGCCTGGTCAATCCGCTGATGGACGTGGCCAAGTTCCTGCCCAAGACGGCCTATCCCGAGAATTTCGGCAATTACGACGATCCGGTCGCGATCGATCTGTACACGAAGATGCTGCATGAAACCGATCCGGCGAAGCAGCGGGCGATGATGCGCGCATACGAGGTTCATTCGCTGGATACCCAGGCGCATGAGATCATGACGCCGTGGTGGGAACGCATTCTGCCGATGCGGTCCTATCTGAAAGGGTGGAAGATCAGCCCGAGCCAATACGTCAACCAGGATCTGGGGACGGTATGGCTGGATAAATGACGACGGCCCTGCCGATCAACGGCGGGGCGACAGGATTGGGAGGACTACAGGATGCGATCAGGAATACTGGCTGCGTGTCTCGGTCTCGGCCTTTCCGTTGCGATGCACCCGCCGCCGGCGCAGGCGCAGACGCCCAAGCGGGGGGGCATCCTGACCTACATGATCCCCGCCGATGGCGGACCAAGCCTGGACGGCCATCGGGAGACGACGTACGCGGTGCTGCATGCCACGGCGCCGTTCTACAGCGTGCTGGTGCGGGTCAATCCCGACAACCCGTCATCCACCACCGATTTCGTGTGCGACCTGTGCACGGAAATGCCCAAGCCCACCGATAACGGCCTGACCTATACGTTCAAGATCAGGAAGGGCGTGAAGTTCCACGACGGCTCGCCGCTGACGGCGCAGGATGTCGGGGCAAGCTGGAACAAGATCGTCCATCCGCCGGCGGGCGTGGCCAGCGCGCGGGAAAACAGCTTCGTCATGGTCGACAGCGTCACCGTGCCGGATGACGAGACCGTGGTGTTCAAGCTGAAATTCGCCACGCTGTCGTTCCTGCCCGCGCTGGCGGATCCTTACGCGTATATCTACGCGAAGAAGATCCTCGATCAGGATATGCACTGGTACGAGAAGAACATCATGGGCTCCGGCCCGTTCAAACTGGATGCGTTCGAGGTCGGGCAGTCCGTGAAGGGCGTGCGCAACCCCGACTATTACTGGCCGGGACAGCCCTATCTGGATGGCTTCACGGCGATCTTCGCGCCCAAGCAGTCGGTGCGCACCGATGCGATCCGGGCCGATCGCGCACAGCTCGATTTCCGCTCGATGCCGCCATCGGCGCGCGATCAGCTGGTGCGCGAACTGGGCGACAAGATATCGGTGCAGGAAAGCGACTGGAACTGCGGCAATGTGGTGACGCCCAACCACCAGAAGAAGCCGTTCGACGATGTGCGGGTGCGGCGCGCGCTGTTCCTGGCGATCGACCAGTGGAAGGGCGCACAGGCGCTGGCGAAGATCGCGGTGGTCAAGACCGTGGGCAGCATCGTCTTCCCGGGCTCGCCGTTCGCGGCGACGCAGGAGGAGCTGCGGCAGATGTACGGGTACTGGCCCGACATCGAGAAATCCCGTGCCGAGGCGCGCCGGCTGCTGAAGGAAGCCGGGCAGGAGAACCTGACGTTCGAATTGCTGAACCGCAACGTCGACCAGCCCTATATCATCGTCGGCACCTGGCTGATCGACGAATGGAGCAAGGTCGGCATCAAGGCCACGCAGAACGTGCTGCCGACCGGCCCGTGGCTGGACCGGATGCGCAGTGGCGACTTCACCGTGGCACTGGAAGCCAACTGCCAGAACGTCGTCAATCCGATCGCCGATGTCGGGCGCTGGCTGCCGCACAAGGTGCAGCGGGAAAATTTCGGCTATTTCGACGATGATGAGCAGATCGACATCTACAACCGGATGCTCAGGGAAACCGATTTCGACAAGGCGCGCGTGCTGATGCGGCAATATGACCGCCGGATCAACGACCAGGCGCATCAGCTGATGGTGACCTGGTGGTACCGCATCGTGCCGATGCGATCCTATGTGAAGGGGTGGAAGATCTCGCCCAGCCATTACCTGAACCAGGGCCTGGCGAATATCTGGCTGGATAAGTAGCCGATGTATCAATACATCCTGAAGCGCGTGCTGCTGGTCATCCCGACCCTGATCGGGGCGGCCGCGCTTGTCTTCCTGTTGATGCGGCTGATCCCGGGCGACGTCTGCGTCGTGCGCCTCGGCTCCAGCGGCGGCACGTTCGATCCGAAGGCGGTGGCGCTGTGCCGGACGGAACTGGGGATGGACCGGCCCGTCCTGGTGCAGTTCGTGGATTTCGTCTGGGGATTCTTCCGCCTCGATTTCGGCACCTCGATGTGGTCGGGCAAGCCCGTCACCACCGAGATATGGGCACGCCTGCCGGTTTCACTTGAAATCGCCATCCTGGCGACCGTGATCGCGATCGCGATGGCCATCCCGCTGGGCACGCTGTCGGCGCTGAAGCAGAACACCTGGATCGACGTGGTGGTGCGCGTCTTCGCCATCGGCGGCATCGCCACGCCGTCCTTCTGGCTGGGCATCATCTCGCTGCTGATCGTGCTGGATGTCACCAGCGCGCTGTTCGGCACACCCTGGATGCCACCCATCGACTATGTGCCGATCTGGAAGGACCCGGTCCGCAACCTGACGATGGCGTTCCTGCCCGCCGTCACCGTCGGCTACCGCTACGCCGCCGTCAGCATGCGCATGACCCGCTCGGCGATGCTGGAGGTGATGCGCGAGGATTACATCCGCACAGCCCGCGCCAAGGGGCTGATCAACCGGCTGATCATCAACCGCCATGCCCTGAAGAATGCCATGCTGCCCGTGGTGACACTGATCGGGATCGAGTTCGCCTTCCTGATCGGCGGGCTGGTGGTGACCGAGCAGGTGTTCAACCTGAACGGCGTCGGGCGGCTGTTCGTGCAGGCGGTGCAGAACCAGGACTATACGCTGACCCAGGCGCTGGTGATGCTGACCGTCTCGGTCTTCGTGTTTTCCAACCTGATCGTCGACCTGCTGTACGCCTGGCTCGACCCGCGCATCCGTTTCAGCTGACCCGGGGGGTATCGTCATGTCGACCACCATCGATCAGGCCCCCGACACCGCGCTCGCGCTGCGTCCCGGCCGGTTGCGGCGCGCGATCACCTTCTGCCGCAAGGAACCGCTGGGCACGTTCGGCCTGGTGCTGGTCGTGGTGATGCTGGTCACCGGCGGCCTGGCTGAACTGATCGCTCCGTACAGCCCCACCGCCAACGACTTCTCGGCAATGACCGAGCCGCCATCGTTCGCCCATCTGCTGGGCACCGACCAGTTCGGGCGGGACCTGCTGTCGCGCATCATCTATGGCGCGCGCACGGCGATGATCGTGGGCCTGTCCTCGGCCCTGGTCGGGGGGTTGGCGGGCCTGGTGCTGGGCGTGGCCAGTGCGTATTTCGGCGGCCGGATCGATCTGTTGGCGCAACGCGTGTTCGACGTGGTGATGGCGTTCCCGCTGATCATCATGGCGCTTGCCGTGGTGGCGATCTTCGGCACCGGCGTGCAGAACGTGATCGTCGCCATCACCATCCCGCTGATCCCGCGTTGTGCGCGGGTGGTCCGCGCCTCGGCCCTGGCGATCCGCGAGGTGCCCTATGTCGACGCCGCGCGCGCCTGCGGCTTCAGCCACACGCGCATCATCCTGCTGCACATGGCGCCGAATGTCATGGCACCGTTCCTGATCATGGTCACGGCATTCGTCGGACAGGCGGTGCTGGCCGAGGCGTCGCTGTCCTATCTGGGCCTGGGCGTGCAGGAACCGGTGCCGGCCTGGGGGCTGATGCTGCAGGGCGGGGCCGAGGAATATGCCTCGACCGCGCCGTGGATCGCGATCTTCCCGGGCCTGGCGATCATGCTGTCGGTGCTGGGCATCAACCTGTTCGGCGACGCGCTGCGTGACACGTTGGACCCGAAGCTGCGGAACCGCTAAACCGGACGCCACATCGAACAGGAACCGCCGCGATGACGAACTTCGTTCTGGTGCACGGATCCTTCCAGGGGGGATGGATCTGGCAGCGCGTCGCCTCCCGCCTGCGCGCCGCCGGCCACACCGTCCATGCGCCGACGCTGGATGGCTGCGCCGAACGGCGCCACCAGCTGCGCGAAGGCATCACCACCACGACGCAGGCGGCCGAGATCGCCGATCTGCTGTTCTATGAGGATCTGCGCGATGTGGTGCTGGTGGGCACCAGCTCGGGCGGGATGGTGGTGTGCCGAGCGGCGGAGCTGATGCGCGAGCGTGTCGCGCGGATCGTGCTGGTGGATGCGCTGGCGCTGTTCAATGGCGAGAAGACGCGCGACATCGTCAAGCGCCCGACCTCGGGCCCGACGCAGGGCCTGGCATCCGGCCCGTCGCGGGAAGACGCCGCCACGCGGCTGTTCGCCGGCCTCGATCCGGACACCCAGGCCTGGGCGCTGGACCGCTACACCCCGCACCCGGTGGGCTGCTCGGAGGTGCCGGTCGTGATCGACCGGTTCTGGGACATGGACTGGAATGCCACGGTCATCTGGTGCCGGCAGGCGGAAAACCCCGGCCAGGCGCATCAGCGGCGGGCGGCAGGCCGGCTGAAGGCCAGGTGGATCGAGATGGACACCGGCCATTACCCGATGCTGTCGATGCCGGACCAGCTGACCGGATTGCTGACGGCGGCATGACGCTGGACGCCTGGATCGCCCGGCGCGCCCGCCGCCCGCGGCCGGCGATGGTGGTCTTCGACTGCGACGGGGTGCTGATCGACAGCGAGCCGCTGTGCGACCGCGTCGTGGCGCAGGCGCTGACGGAACTCGGCTGGCCGATGACGCCGGCGGAATCGCACGCGCGCTTCATCGGCCTGTCCTTCTACGACATGGTCCCCACCATCGAGGCGCGGCTCGGCCGTTCCATCGGCAACGACTGGATCGACCTGCTGGTCCGGCGCGTCGTTGCGGCGATGGCAGCCGAGGTGGAGCTGGTGCCCGGCGCCCGGGAAGCCCTGCATGGCGTCGACGCGCTGGGGCTGCCATGGCGGATCGCATCCAATTCGTCCCATGACGAGATGCACGCCAAGTTCGGGCGCACCGGGCTGATGGACCTGGTCGCGGGGCGGCTGCACAGCGCGGTGGACGTGATCGCCCGGGGCGGGCGGGGCAAGCCGGCGCCGGATGTGTATCTCGCGGCCGCGGCGGCCGAGGGCATCGACCCCGCCACCTGCATCGCCATCGAGGATTCGGTCGCCGGCGTGCGCGCCGCCGTCGCCGCGGGGATGGAGTGCCTGGGCTTCAGCCCCGGCCATGATGGCGCGCGGCTGCGCGATGCCGGGGCGGTGCCGTTCCATGCGATGGATCGCCTGCCGGACCTGCTGCGCCAGCTGCTGGAGACGCCGTCGTGACGGTCGACGCTTTCATCTGGTTCTATCCATGGACCAAGGCGCTGCACGTCATCTCGATGGTCGCGTGGATGGCCGGGATGTTCTACCTGCCCCGGCTGTACGTCTATCACTGCGACCTGGTGCCCGGTTCAGCCGAGAGCGAACGCTTCAAGGTGATGGAGTATCGCCTGCTGCGCCAGATCATCAACCCGGCGATGAACGCCACCTGGCTGTTCGGCACGATGCTGGTGCTGACACCGGGCGTGATCGACTGGTCGTCGGGATGGTGGCACGTGAAACTTCTGTGCGTTCTGCTGATGTCGGGCTTCCACGGCGCGCTGTCGAAATGGCGGCGGCAGTTCCTGGACGACCGCAACACCCGGTCCCACAAATTCTACCGCATCGCCAACGAGGTGCCGACGCTGCTGCTGATGGTGATCGTGGTGATGGTGATCGTCCGCCCGTTCTGATCAACTGATGAACGCACCGCCATTCACGTGCATCGACTGCCCGGTGATGTAGCGCGCCTTTTCTGAACACAGATAGGCGACCATCCAGGCGATCTCCTCGGGCCGTCCGCGCCGTCCCAGCGGCGAATCGGGCAAAGCGGCCCGCCCGTGATTGCCACCGGCGGCAAAGCCGCGCACGGTCTCGATCGATCCCGGCACCACCGTGTTCACCGTGATGTTGTGCGATGCCAGCTCCTTGGACAGCGCCCGCGTCAGCCCGACCATGCCCGACTTCGCGGCGATGGCATGCACCCGCCCGGTCGCCCCGACATGGGAGGATATGCCGCCCAGGTTCACGATCGACCCGCCGCCGGCGGCGATGATGTGCGGCGCGGCGGCATGCGCGCAATAGAACGCACCGTCCAGTGTCGCGCCCATGATCTCGCGCCATTCCTCGGGCGTCATCTGCAGGAACGGCGTCTGGCGGCGGATCGAGGCGTTGTTGACCAGCACATCCAGCCGCCCGAACCGCGCGACGGCGGCCTCCACCAGGCCCCTGGCCTGCCCGTGCTGGGAGATATCGGCCATGTGCGTGTCGGCCTCGCCACCCGCCTCGCGCACCAGGCGCGCGGTTTCCCGCGCATCGGCTTCAGAATTGCGGGCGGTGGTCATCACCCGATAGCCGTCCCGCGCCAGGGCCAGGGCGATCGCGCGTCCGATGTTCAGCGCGCTGCCGGTGACCAGCGCGACCTTGGCTTCCTCGGCCATGGCAAACTCCTTCCGTGTCGCCCCGATTGGACTCGCAATGCGGTCTGGTGTGCAATAGGCCCATCGCAATATGCCCCCAGGAGGAACCCATGGCGCAAACACCCTCGTCCGCGTCGCGTGACGCCGTCCGCAACACGGTGCCGAAGATGATCGACCTGACCGAAAAGGTTCTGTTCGGCGACGTGTGGGAACGCCCCAACCTGTCGAAGCGCGACCGCAGCCTGATCGTCTGCGCGACGCTGATCGCCACCTATCGCCCGGAACAGCTGCGCGGCCATCTGCAGCGCGCGCTGGACAACGGCGTGACCAAGGACGAGATCTCCGAGATGATCACCCATCTGGCGTTCTACTCGGGCTGGCCGGCATCGATGTCCGCCGCCAACATCGCCAAGGACATCTTCGCGGCGAATCCCTGACCGGCCTTTCCCTTTCCCCCTGGGGCTCGGCCCCCGGGACCATACACGACCAATGCCGGTCCGGCCCCGGGGTGATCCCGGGGACGATGCCGGCGGGATGGAGCGGATCACACAATGAAAGCGGGCTTTATCGGTCTCGGCACCATGGGTGCCAGCATGGCCGCCAATCTGCAGAAGGGCATCCAGAAGGACGGCCATACGGTTGTCGTGCACGACGTCCGCAAGGAATCCGCGGCGCCGCATATCAGGAACGGCGCGGTCTGGGCCGACAGCCCGGCGGCGGTGGCGGCGGAATGCGACGTCATTTTCAGCTCGCTGCCCGGGCCGGTCGAGTTCGATGCCGTGTCCTATGGCGACACCGGCCTGTTGTCGAAGATCAAGGCCGGCGCGGCCTATTTCGACCTGACCACGAACTCCCCCACCACCGTCCGCAAGGCGCACCCCGAGTATGAGAAGCGCGGCGCCTTCCTGTTCGACGCCCCGGTCAGCGGCGGCCCGCGCGGTGCCCTGACCGGCAAGCTGGCGATCTGGTGCGGCGGCGATTCCGACGTGTTCGACAAATGGAAGCCGGTGCTGGATACGATCGGCGACCAGGCGAAGTATATCGGCCCGATCGGGGCCGGGTCGGTCGCCAAGCTGGTGCATAATTGCTACGGCTATATCGCCACCGCGGCGGCGGCCGAGGTGTTCAGCATGGGCGTCAAGGCGGGGATCGAGCCGCTGGCGATCTGGGAAGCCGTCCGCCAGGGCGCGATCGGGCGGCGCGGCGCCTTCGACTCGCTGACCGATCAGTTCCTGCCGAACAAGTATGAACCGCCGGCCTTCGCCCTGCGCCTGGCGCACAAGGACGTCTCGCTCGCCACCGCCCTGGGCCGGGAGCTGAACGTGCCGATGCGCCTGGCCAACCTGGCCCTGGCCGATCTGTCGGAAGGCCTGAACCGCGGCTGGGGCAATCGCGACTCCCGCGCGATCATGGTGCTGCAGACCGAGCGGGCCGGCGTGAAGGTCGAGGTCGACCCGCAGCGCCTGACCGAGGCGCTGGACAACAAGGCGAAGAACGGCTGACCGCGGCGCGGGGTCGCCTGTCCGCATCGGCGGGACAGGGGACCCCCCTCGCGCCGGACGGGCGGAAGACGCTAACCTGCGGCTTCCACCGTCAGCAGCGAGCCCCGTTCCGATGAGTCATGTCCTGCACCGCTCCGGCGCCATTCCCCCGATCGCCGTCCGTGGCGAGGGCATTTACCTTTACACCGCCGACGGCGCGCAGGTGATCGACGCCTCGGGCGGGGCCGCCGTCGCCTGCCTCGGGCATGGCAACCGCCGCGTGGCCGAGGCGATCGGGCGGCAGGCCGCGACGATGGCCTACTCCCACACCGGCACATTCTCGAACCAGCCGGCCGAGGACCTGGCCGAGATCCTGCTGGCCGACGAACCGGGCGGGCTGACGCGGGCCTGGTTCTGTTCCTCGGGCTCCGAGGGCAACGAGGCTGCGATCAAGCTGGCACGCCAGTATTTCCTGGAACTGGGACAGCCGCAGCGCGTGCGCACCATCGCCCGCCGCCAGTCCTATCACGGCACCACCCTCGGCGCGCTGGCCGCCGGCGGGAACATGATGCGCCGCGAGAAGTTCGAGCCGATCCTGTCGCCCACCCATTCGCTGGTGTCGCCCTGCTTCGCCTACCGCTTCAAGCAGGACGGCGAATCGGACGCGCAATACCTGGACCGGCTGGCAGACGAGCTGGAGGCGGAGTTCCAGCGCGTCGGGCCCGATACGGTGATGGCGTTCCTGGCCGAACCGATCGTCGGCGCGACCACCGGCTGTGTCACCGCCATACCCGGCTATTTCAAGCGGGTGCGGGATATCTGCGACCGCCATGGCGCGCTGCTGATCCTGGACGAGGTGATGTGCGGGATGGGCCGGTCCGGCACGATGCATGCCTGGGAGCAGGAGGGGATCACCCCCGACATCCAGGTGATCGCCAAGGGCCTGGGCGGCGGCTACCAGCCGATCGGCGGGATCCTGATCGCCGACCGCGTGGTGAAGGCGCTGGCCGACGGGTCCGGCGGGTTCCTGCACGGGCAGACCTACCAG
>CAYZKM010000030.1:0-19316 GCA_964478525.1 uncultured Bifidobacterium sp. | reverse complement strand
CGACCCTGTCCACCGCCGATGCCGGTAAGGTCCGTCTGGGCGGCTTCGCCCCGACGCTGTCCACCGCCGACGCCGGTAAGGTCCGTCTGGGCGGCTTCGCCCCGACCCTGTCGACCACGGATGCGGGCAAGGTCCGTCTGGGCGGCTTCGCTCCGACGCTGTCCACCGCCGACGCCGGCAAGGTCCGCCTGGGCGGCTTCGCCCCGACCCTGTCGACCACGGATGCCGGCAAGGTGCGCCTGGGCGGCTTCGCCCCGACCCTGTCGACCACGGATGCCGGTAAGGTCCGCCTGGGCGGCTTCGCTCCGACCCTGTCGACCTCTGACGCCGGCAAGGTCCGCCTCGGCGGTTTCGCCCCGACCCTGTCGACCGCTGACGCGGGCAAGGTCCGCCTCGGTGGTTTCGCCCCGACCCTGTCGACCACGGATGCCGGCAAGGTCCGTCTGGGTGGCTTCGCCCCGACCCTGTCGACCGCCGATGCAGGCAAGGTCCGCCTCGGTGGTTTCGCCCCGACGCTGTCCACCGCCGACGCCGGTAAGGTCCGCCTGGGTGGTTTCGCCCCGACGCTGTCGACCGCCGATGCCGGCAAGGTGCGCCTGGGTGGTTTCGCCCCGACGCTGTCGACCGCCGACGCCGGTAAGGTCCGTCTCGGCGGCTTCGCCCCGACCCTGTCGACCACGGATGCCGGCAAGGTCCGCCTCGGCGGCTTCGCCCCGACCCTGTCGACCACGGACGCCGGCAAGGTCCGCCTGGGTGGTTTCGCCCCGACGCTGTCGACCGCGGATGCCGGCAAGGTCCGCCTCGGCGGCTTCGCTCCGACCCTGCCCACGAAGCGCTGATCCAACCCACGACCAGACCTGCGCCAGGCCGCGCAGTCCGCTACAAGCGACCCATGAGCCGGGCCGGTCGGCTCGGTTCATTGTCGTTGAGCCGGTAAGGAAGCCGTCACCGTGAGCACCACCACCAAAGCCGCCACCGCCCCGCAGGCGGAACCCCGGCCCAAGCTCATCACCTTCCACCGCATGGTGCCGAACGCGCGCCTGCCACAGCGGGCCGATCGCTCCGCCGCCGGCTCTCTCCCGACCCGCGCCTTCCGCTACTGCGAACCCGCGACCTCGGCGTCCAGCTTCGGCTACTACATGTTCCCGCCGATCGGCTTCTCGGTCATGTGGGACGGCCACGACATCAAATGGACCTACGAAGGCGTCGGCGAGTGGTTCCCGCTGAAATCGGTGCAATTCCCCGGCTTCCGCGACCAGTTCGACGCCGTCGCGCCGCAGGAGATCCGCGAATACTCGCCGCCATTCCTCGGTGCGTTGCAGGAATCCGGGCTGGTCCAGCTCTGGACGGGCTTCGTCGTCCGCACCGCCCCCGGATGGAGCCTGCTGGTGCGTGCCCCCGCCAACCTGCCGCGGCCAGGTGGCTATGAACATTTCGAGGGCATCGTCGAGACCGATCGCTGGTTCGGCCCGCTGATCACCAATATCCGCCTGACCAAGACCGACGTGCCGATCGACTTTGCGCCGGACTACCCGCTGCTGCAGGTCCAGCCGATCCCGCGCCATGTCTACGACGATTCCACTCTCAATAACTACGAGCTCGTTCCCAGCCTGGGTCAGCTCACGCCCGAGGACTGGGACGACTACTACGACACCGTGGTCCGCCCGCATGTGCAGGAGCATCGGCCGCGCGGACAATACGCGGCGGCGGCGCGCAAGCGGCGTGCAGCGGAAGAACCGGGTCGCTAGACTCGTGAGGGATAGCGCGGACGTGGCTGGCTCAGCCGGCGTCGGTCAGCTCCCTCTCCCGCTCGGGCACGCCGGCCAGGCGCAGGCCCAGCGCGTAATGCTGCTTGTCGGAATCCCGTTCCAGCGGCGTGGTCGCGACGAAGCGATCGACCGTGAAATCCGGTTCCAGCATCAGCAGCCGACGCCGCACGATCGCGGCTTCCTGGTCGCGCCGCAAATGGCCGAGCGCTGCGAGGTAGGGCTTGTAGGCGGCCGAGAAGGAGGGGTTGATCTCGATCACGGTCCGTCCGGTCTCGACCGCCGATTCATAGTCGCGCTTCAGCAGGTGGATCAGCACGAAGAAGGCGTCGAAGAAGAAGGCGTGGGGATCCAGCGGCGACAGTTTCTTGTACCGGTTGTTCCGCCGCTCTGCCTCGTCGGGGTCCCCGGCATAGGCATGGGTCACGGCTGACAGTGCCCAGGCCATGGCCAGGTTCGGGTTCAGCGACAGCGCGCGTTCGTGCAGTGTCGCGGCCTCGCGCAGGCGGCGATGCAGGAAGGCGCGGACATGGCCGGCGATCGACAGCGCGCGGGCATCGAACGGGTCCAACACGATCGCGCGTTCGGCCAGGCGCCCGGCCTCGGTCATGTTCTCCTTCGGATCATCCGCCCAGTCCTGTCCGACCAGGAAGATGTGCCAGTACGCGTACCAGGCATGGGCCGCGGCGTAGTCGGGCTCCAGCGAGATCGAGTTCGACAGCAGCGATCCGGCGCGCAGGAATTGCGGCTTTTCCATGCGCCCGATCAGCGGGATGGCGCGCAGCATCAGGTCATATGCCGACGCATCCACCGGCGGGCGGGCCGAGCTGCGGCGCGCCTCGATCAGCAGGATTTCGGGGTCGATCTGGGCGACGACCTCTGATGCGATCTCGTCCTGCAGCGACAGCAGGTCGTTGTTCTGCCGGTCGAACCGGCGCGCCCACACCACCTGGTTGCCGGCCCGCAGGTCCAGCAGGCGCATGGTGATCCGCAGCCGGCTGCGCGCGCGCTGGATCGTGCCGTCCAGCAGGAAGTCGATGCCGAAGGTCCGCCGGATCGCCGCCTCGTCCCGCGTATCGGCGGCGAACCGTGCCAGGGAGTTCGACGACACCACGAACATCCAGCGGAACCGGGCCAGCGCCGTGGTGATTTCCTCGGCCAGGCCGGGCGCGAGATGGGCGTCTTCCTCGTTCACGCCAACCAGTTGCAGGGGCATCACGCCGACATGGGCACCGCCGCGCGACTGGCGCACGGGTTCCCGGGAGTCGGGGGGATCCTGCTCGTCCTCGTAGTCTTCGGCCGGCTGCGCGTGCGTCTGGACGGGCGGGGCGGGTGGGGCGGCCGGGGGGGCGGTCTGCGGCGGGGGTGCCGGCGGGCGCAGCGGCAGCCGGCTGCCCGAGGGGCCGCGGATTTCCGTCAGCAGGCGCTGGGTTTCGGCCGACGGCGCGGCATCCAGCAGGTCCGCCAGTACCGCGCGGCAGCGGTCATAGGCCTGGATCGCCATGCCACGTTCCCCGCGCGCGGCGTGGGCGCGCATCAGCGCGCGCCAGGCCCCTTCATGGGCACGGTCGATCTGCAGCAGGCGGTTGGCGGCCGGGATGGTGGCCTCGGGCTCCAGCTGTTCGCGCAGCAGGGCCTCGGCGACGTTGCGGGCGCGGTCGCGCAGCCGTTCCCGCTCGCTGTTCAGCCAGGCGTCGAAGGTCGGGTCGATCCCGTCCAGGTCTTCCAGCAGGTCGCCATCCAGCAGCGACAGCGACGCCGGCTGGCTGGTGGTCGCGCGCATCACTTCCTCGACATCCACCCACACCGCGCCGGTGCGCAGCGTCAGGTGGTCGCGGGTCACAACCAGGATATCGGCCTTGGCGGGGCTGAGCGCTTCCAGCAGCCGGTGGATTTCCTGGCGCAGCGACGCACGGGCCTGCTCCTCGGGCCGGCGGCTCCACAGCAGTTCGGCCAGCCGCCCGCGCAAGGCCGGACGCGGGGCGGACAGCGCCACCGCCGCCAGAAGGGCACGTGTCTTGCGGCCGGCGGGCAGCACATTCTCGCTGGTGACGGTCCAGGCTTCCATCTGGCCGATAAGGCGCAAACGGACGACCACCTGGTCCAGGCTGCTACCCTGAGGCTGATCTTGTAAGGACCTGTCGCTTTTGTTCGGCATCATTCGAGCATGGTTGCCAATCTCAGTTTGTAATGCCAAGCGGACCGTCGCGCCAAGGCCCGTTTGTTGTCCCTAGATAGCAGACTCGCGGAAGATATTGCGACTGTCTCCGTTCCACACCGTTCTGTAGCGGTCCAGCCAGTATTCCGCCTGGTTCGGCGCGCCCGCGGCAATCGCGTCCAGCGGCGCCAGGTGGATGGTCTCGTCCTCGCCCTTGTGGTTCAGCCGCCGGCGCGCACGCAGACCGTCGCGGGCGATGGCGAGGACGTCGGTGGCCAGGGCCCGCAGGTCGCGTCCACGCCACAGTGTTGCCAATCCGTCACGAGGCACCGCGGCGCGCATCGTCACCGCGTCCTCCCACCCAGCGCCGGACAGCAGCTTTTCCGCCGCTGTCAGCGCCGCGTCGTCGTACAGCAGGCCGACCCACAGCGCCGATTGCGCGACCATCATGTCGGTCCGCCCGGCATCGGCGCCGCGCATTTCCAGGAACCGCTTGACCCGGACATCGGTGAACACCGTGGTCATGTGGTCGGCAAAATCACCGACCGTCGCGGTCTCGGACCCCACATCGGCCAGCTTGCCGTCCAGGAACCGGCGGAACGAGCTGCCGGCCACGTCGATGTACCGCCCGTTTCGGTAGATGAAATACATGGGTACCGAATCGACCAACCATTCCGCATACCGTTCGAACCCGAACCCATCCTCGAACATCACCTTGGGAATGCCGGAACGCTGGTTGTCGGTGTCGGTCCACACATGCGCGCGATAGGACTGGAAGCCGGCGGGCTTGCCCTCCAGGAACGGGGAATTGGCGAACAGGGCGGTCGCCAGCGGCTGCAACAGCAGGGAAACCCGCAATTTGCGCACCATGTCCCGCTCGGACGCATAGTCCAGGTTGACCTGCACCGTACAGGTGCGGGTCATCATGTCCAGGCCCATCGAGCCCACCAGCGGCATGTACCGGCGCATGATGGCATAGCGCCCCTTGGGCATCCACGGCATCTCGGCCCGCGTCGCCTGCGGGTGGAATCCCAGCGGCGCGAACCCGACGCGCAGCCCGGCCGAGACCGCGCGCACCTGTTCGTAATGGGTTTCGATCTCGGCCAGCGTCTCGTGCAGCGTGTCCACCGCCGCCCCCGACAGCTCCAGCTGTCCGGCCGGTTCCAGCGACACCGCGGCCCCGCCCTGCTTCAGCCCGATCGCGTTCGGCCCGTCCATGATCGGGGTTGCATCGAAGCGCGCGAGGCCACCCAGCACGTCGCGGATGCAACCCGGCTGGCCGTCGGCGGGCTCGTAGGGCGGTGTACGCAGGTCGTCCAGCCGGAAGCCGAACTTCTCGTGCTCGGTCCCGATGCGGAATGCGTCGGCGGGCTTGCACCCGGCGGCGACATGATCGGCCAATTGTTGCAGCGACGTGATCGGGGTCGCGTCGCCGTCTCCGGGGTTCGACATATGTTTCCCAGACGTTGGGTGTTCTCGGGCGAGCGTACTAGCCGTTCCCCGATGCCTGCAACAAGGTCAGACCGGATATGCAGGCGGTTTCGGCTCGCAGGATGTTCGGGCCGAGGCTGACCGACGTAACAATGGTGCATCGGTGAAGCACGTCAAGCTCCGACGGCGAGAAGCCGCCTTCCGGCCCGACCAGCAGCGCACTCGGCCCGTCCGCGCGTAGGGCGGGGCCGGCGGCGGATCGCTCGATCGCGGCGAACAACCGCCGGTTGGGCGGCCAATCGGACAGCACCCGGTGCAGCGGGGCGGGCGCACACACCTCCGGCACCGTCAGCCGCTCGCTCTGCTCGGCGGCTTCGGTGGCGATCGCGGCCAGCCGCGTCTCGTTGACGCGGGCGGCGTTGGTGCGGTCGGTCAGGACAGGCAGGATGGCCGAAACCCCCAGCTCGGTGGCCATGCGCACCACCAGGTCGGTGGCGTCGCGCTTCAGCAGGGCGAACACCAGCCACAGATCGGCACCGTCCCGTTGCGGGCGCAGCTGCCGGTCGATCCCGATCACCGTGCCCGCCCGCGACTGGGCGGTGATGCGGCCCTGCCATTCGCCATCACGGCCATTGAACAGCAGCACGGGATCGCCCGCGCGGCGGCGCATCACGCTGCCGACATAGTGCGCCTGCCCCTCGGTCAGGCGCGCCGGGGCGTCCGCCGACAAGGGCAGGTCGACGAAAAGGCGCAGCGGCTGTGTCATCGCGACAACGGCCCCGGAAATACGCCCGGAAATATGATTGACCCGATCATGGCGAGCGGCACAGTAGCACCCATGAGCGCACATACCGACATCTCCACCACCGGATGGGTCGCCCGGCTGCCGCGGACCTGGCTGCCTTACGCGCTGCTGGCCCGCGTCGACCGTCCGATCGGCACCTGGCTGCTGTTCCTGCCGGGGCTGTGGGGCATTCTGCTGGCGCGCGCGCCCCTGGCCGATACCGTCCGCCTGATCGTGCTGTTCGGCATCGGCGCCCTGGTGATGCGGGCGGCGGGCTGCGTGGTGAACGATCTGTGGGACCGTGACATCGACCGCATGGTCGCGCGCACGGCGGGGCGACCGCTGGCCTCCGGGGCGCTGCGGCCGCGCCAGGCGCTGGTGTTCCTGGCCGTGCTGCTGGGCCTGGGCCTGGTGATCCTGCTGCAGCTCAATCGCCTGTCGCAAATGCTGGGCGTGGCATCCCTGCTGCTGGTCGCGCTGTATCCTTTGGCCAAGCGTGTGACCTGGTGGCCACAGCTGATGATGGGCTTCACCTTCGGCTTCGGCGCCCCGCTGGGCTATGCCGCCGCCGCCGGCCACCTGGATGCCGCCTGGGCGGTGCTGTACGCGGCGGCGATCCTGTGGGACCTGGGGTTCGACACGATCTACGCGCATCAGGACCGCGAGGACGACGCGCTGGTCGGCGTCCATTCCACCGCCCGCCTGTTCGGGCGGCACACGGGTGCGTTCCTGGCCGTGGTCTATGCCGCCGCGCTGGCGGTGCTGGCGTCGGCGGGCTGGCTGGCCGGGCTGGGCGTCTGGTTCTATCCCGCGCTGGCGCTGCCCGCCGCGCTGCTGGCCCGCCAGGTGATCACGCTGGACATCGACGACCCGGCGCATTGCCTGACGCTGTTCCGCGCCAACCGCGAAGTGGGGCTGGCGGTCGGACTGGCGATCCTGGCCGGCTGGGCGTGACGCGCCGGCGATGGTCTCGGACGCCGCCGGGTTCATTCGCGCCAACACCGCGCTGTCGGCCCATCCGATGGTGCCGGAGATCCGGCTTCACCTCGCCACCGAGCTGACGCCGATCTGGCATGCCACCGAGACCTGGCTCGCCGAACGCAATGTCGACCCGCCGTTCTGGGCCTTCGCCTGGCCCGGCGGCCTGGCGCTGGCCCGCCACATCCTGGACAATCCGGGGCTGGTGGCCGGCAAGCGCGTGCTGGATTTCGCCGCCGGCGGCGGGATCGCCGCCATCGCCTGCGCCATGGCCGGGGCATCGGTCGTCGAGGCAGCCGAGATCGACCCCCTGGCCACCGCCTCGATCGTGCTGAATGCCGCGGTCAACGGTGTCGGGATCATCGCCCCCGAAGGTGACATCGTCGGCACCGCGGGCCGGTGGGACCTGATCCTGTGCGGCGACGTCTGCTACGAGGCGCCGATGACCGCGCATATCCTGCCCTGGCTCGCCCGTCTGGCCAGGGATGCCGAGGTCTGGGTGGCCGATCCGGGGCGAAGCTACCTGCCGCGGCAGGGGCTTGCCCCGTTCGCCCGCTACACGGTCCAGACCTCGCCGGAGCTGGAGGACAGGACCGAAAGAGTGGTCGTGCTCTATCGCTTCCTGGAGTTCTTGTCGGGACCCTTCTGAGGCGCCTGGTCCTGCGGGGCGCCCATCTTCATGACGTCGACGCCGTTGACCAGGGCCTGATCCTCGGTGATCGCCAGGTCCCAGACCAGGCGGGCGCCGTCCGGCTTGGCCAGGCCACGGGCCATGACCAGGAACGGGATGGCCATGCCCAGCTCGGGGTCCTTCTTGGCGTTGGCGATCAGCTCATCGAAGCCGGCGGCGGACAGGCGCGCTTCGATCCCCGCCTTGCCCGGGGCGATCATGCGCATCTTGCCGGACCCTTCCAGGCGCAGCGCATCCAGTTCCAGCGACAGCGCTTCCAGCCCCACTGCGGCGCCGCTGTCGGTGACCATGGTCATCGCATCAGCGGTCAGCTTGTCGGTGTCGGGGTCGTCGGTCACCGCATCCATCAGCAGCTTGAACATCCGGTCCGTGCTGACCCCGGTGATGGCCGGCTTGAAGGCGACGCGCGTGGGCAGGTAGCGGCGCAGGTTCTTGGGCACGCCGTCGAAGTCGGGCGACGCGAAGGCCATGTCCAGCCAGGCGTGCAGGCGCCCGCCCGGCGCCTCGGCGCCCATGCCGAAGCGCAGCTGCGCCAGCGACGCCGCGCCGACGCCGGGGATGTCGATCCTGACATCGTCCATCGTCTCCTCGGCTTCGAAGCGGGCGATGCTGTTGCGCGCCGCATCGATCAGCAGGCGAACCTGCGCCTTGGTCTCGTCGGTGATGGTCGAGGGCTTGCCGGGCCCGTTCAGCGCTACCAGGGTCTGGATCGCCTTGACCACTTTTTCCAGCGAGTCGCGGCTGATGCCCTCCACCCGGCCGCTTTCGCGCAGCCGGCGGGTGTGAAAGCCCACGGCGGTGTTGTCGTCGACCTGCGTGGTGACATCCCAGCCGGTGACCGTGCCTTCCTGCGCGAAATCCATCCTGCCGTCGGCGGACGGGATCAGGTTGGCCTGCACGGCATAGCGTTCGAATTTCTGTTCATGCTTCTGCGCACCGCCGCCCATCCGCAGCATCACGTCGCGCAGCTCCAGCGTGGCGGTCGAGCGGGTGGCCAGCGCCGTGTCCAGCATCATGCGGATGGCCTGGTCGCCGATCGAATAGGTCATGGTGCCCATCAGGTCGCCGCTGTCGTTCATCGGCACCGCCAGCTTCCCCGAGGACGGCATCCGGACGTCCTCGACCGACCATCTCGTGCCCTCGGCCTGGCGCAGGGTGGCGGTGACCTGGTCCGTCTTCTCGCCGGTCAGGGCATCCAGCGGCACGGCCAGCCTGTACTTGTCACCCTCGGCGGTGATCTTCAGCTGCGGCTCGGGCAGGGTGATCGTCGGGGCCAGCAGGTTCGAGAACCATAGCCGAAGCTGCTTCTGCAACACGGCGGCCTGATCGGCCGTGGGGGCCTGCGCCCAGGCCAGGGACGGGGCGGATGCAAGCAGCAGGGTCATCAGGCGGACGCGCATAACGTTTCCTCGAAAAGTCTGGGTGCCGAGCGTCATTCTGCCATCGTTCGGCCGATGCCGATACGATTCAATCGACGCAATTCATTTCCGATGAGCCGGCCCTACGATCCTGCCGCGGGGCCCAGGCGGTCCGGCGGCGGCGTGGTGGGCAGCCAGACCGACACGGTGGTGCCCACGCCTTCCTCGCTGTCGATGCGCATCTGCCCGCGATGGCGGTTGGTGATGTGCTTGACGATGGCCAGGCCCAGCCCGGTGCCCCCGACGGTGCGGGACCGGCCCTTGTCCACCCGGTAGAACCGCTCGGTCAGGCGCGGCAAATGTTCGCGCGGGATGCCGATGCCGTCATCGGCGACCGAGATCACGACGCCCGGCCGGGTGGGCCAGGCCGCATCGGACGGGGCGGGCGCTTGCAGCGCGATACGGACCGTGCCGGCGTCCTTGCCGTATTTGATCGCGTTCTCCACCAGGTTGTGCAGCACCTGGATGATCTGGTCGGTATCGCCGATCACCGGGGGCAGGCCGGCGGGGCTGTCGGTTACCAGGGTGGTGCCGCGTTCGTTCAGCCGCTGGCTCCAGCTGGGGATCAGCCGGGTCAGCAGCGCGGCCAGGTCGACGCGGTCGGCCGGGGGCTGGTGCTCCATCATCTCGATGCGGGACAGGCTGAGCAGGTCGTCGATCAGCCGGTGCATGCGCGCGCCCTGCTGCGCCATGATCCCCAGGAAGCGCCGCTGCGCCGGGGGATCGTCGGCCGCGGGCCCCAGCAGCGTTTCGGTGAACCCGATCAGCGAGGCCAGCGGGGTGCGCAGCTCGTGGCTGACATTGGCCACGAAATCCTGCCGCATCCGGTCCAGCGCGCGTTCGTGGGTCCGATCCGACAGCACCACGACCACCTGCCCGCCATCCGCCAGGGGCGGCTTCATCGGCAGGACGGTGGCCAGGATGTCGCGCTGGACCGGGGCGCTCAACGCGATCCGCGCGGTCTGGCCGGCATCGCTGGTCCGCGCCGCCTCAATCGCCGCCCGCAGGTCGGGATGGCGCAGGACGGCGGGCATCTCCTCGGCGAAGGTCTCGCGCGCGGCGGTATTGGCGCGCAGCACGGACCGGTCCTCGGCCAGCACCACCAGCGGGTCGGGCAGGTGGTCCAGGATCATGCTGTCGGCGCGACGGTGCTGTTCGGTGGTGGCCGCTGCGGCGGACAGGCGGCGGGACAGGCGCCCGACCTCCTGATGCAGCGGCGTCAGCAGGCGCACGGCAGCGCCCGCGCGGTCCGGCCGGCCCACATCGCGCAAGGCGGTGGCCAGGGCGGCGATGTCGCGCGAGAGGAGGATCGTCGCGCCGGCCACGCCCACCGCCGCCACCGCCGCGCCGGCCGCGGCGGATTGCGGCCCGACCAGGCCGAACCCGCCCAGGACCGCGCTAGCCAGCCCGATGGCGGCGGCCCCGCCCAAGGTCAGGATCAGCGCGCGCACGCCAACGGCGCCGCGGTCAGCCGGGCGGCTCGACCCGCTGGTGACGCGCCCGCACCGCCCGCTCGATCGCGGTCGCGACCAGCGAGTCCAGGTGCAGCTCGGCTTTCACATAGGCAAGCATGTCCAGCGAGTCGGGCTTCTGGCCCTGGTCGCCGGCCACCACCTCGCACGCCAGCGCATAGGCGGTTTCGCGCAGCCGGACATCCAGCGAGGCCCGCATCAGGCGGGCGGCGCGGTCCAGCCCGTCTTCCTGGCGCAGCAGCCCCACCGCCGCCTCGGTCACCTGGTCGAACTGGTCGGCGCGGAAATCGCGGAACACCGGCAGGGTCTTCACCTGCCCGGCCATGACGCCGATTTCGCGGTCGGTGATCCCGCCATCCGCCGCGGCGACCAGCACCATCGTCAGAACCAGGGCTTCAGGGGGTTCGAGCGCGTCCTGCGAACGCATGGGGTCAGGCTCCGTTGCTTTGCGCGCGCACCCTGATCGAAGCGCGCGGGCGGTTCAAGCGTGATGGCGCTTGCCGTCCATCAGGACTGCCCGATTGCGTCCTCGGCCAGGAACGCGGTGGTTTCCGCCACCGCCTGCGCCAGCCCGACACGGCGGATGATCACGCCCTGCGGAAACGCCGACAGCAGCCGGCTGGGCGTCTGCCGGTCCAGCAGCACGAACACGCCGCGATCCGAGCCGCGCCGGATCAGCCGCCCGAACGCCTGGCGCAGGCGCAGGCGCGCGACGCGGTCGTCGAAGCCCTTGGGGTTGCCGTCCGACAAATGGATGCGGCGCTCCCGGTGCAGGATGTCGGGGCGGGGCCACGGCACCTTCTCGAACACCACCAGCCGCAGCGCGTTGCCCGGCACGTCGACGCCGTCGCGCATCGCATCCGTGCCCAGCAGGCAGCTCGATTCCTCGGTGCGGAAGATGTCGACCAGGGTCGCATTGCCCATCAGGTCCACATGCTGTGCATACAGGGGAATGCCCCGCGCCTCCAGCTCCGGCGCGATGCGGGCGTGCACGGCCTGCAGGCGGCGGATCGCGGTGAACAGCCCCAGCCCGCTGCCGCCGGATGCCACGAACAGCGCGCGATAGGCGGCGGCGAGCTGGTCGATGTTGCCCGCCATGACATCCGTCACCACGAAGCAGCGGGTCTGCGCGGCATAGTCGAACGGCGACGGCACGGCGGCGCGGATGGCGGGTGACGGCAGGTGCGGCGCGCCCACGCGTGCCTCGGCCGACAGCCAGGCCTGTTCGGCATCGGCGGCGCCGGAATCCCGCAAGGTCGCGGAGGTGACCAGCAGGCCCTGCGCGGGGGCGGCGAGCGTCATGGCGAACGGCACCGTCGGGTCCAGCCAGTGGCGGTGCAGCCCGACATCGGCCACCCTTATCCCATCCCGCCGATCCAGCCGGAAGAAATGCACATGGCTCGGCCGCTCACCGGGCACGGTCTCGGCCTCGGCCAGGCCGTTCAGCATCGTCATCCAGGCCAGCAGCGGGTTCAGGGCGCGGCGGGTCAACGACCGGCCGATGGCCTCGATCCGGTTGCGGGTGGGCGCATCCATGTCCTCGGCCTCGTCATCCAGCCGAGCCAGCAGCCGCTCGCGCAGTGTCGCCAGCGGTTCCGAGATCCGTGACAAGGCGCGCGACAGCCGTTCCGCGGCGGCGGCGAGATCATCGTTCACCGGGAAGACGTCGCATTCCACCGACCCCCAGTACTGCATCGCACCCTGCACCCCGTCCGCCCCCGCGGTGCGCGCCAGCACCTGCCGGCGCACCAGGCGCAGGAAATGCTCGGTCGGGTTGGGGCGGTCGTTCTCCACCCCGGTCAGTTCGGGCGCGTCTTCCTGCACCCGCGTCGCCCAATCTCCGGTCGGCAGCGCGGTGGCCGCCTGCAGGCCGGCATCCAGCGGCGCTTCCAGGTTGGGCCGGTCGGCGACCAGGTCCTCCAGCCGCCGCCGCAGACCCCGCGCGCGCGACCGTCCGCCTTCCGCGCCGCGCAGCCAGCGCCGCATCTCGGCGGTTTCCAGCCCCGACAGCACGGCCGAGAACGCACCATCGGCGGCGTCGAACACATGATGCCCCTCGTCGAAGACATAGCGCGTGGGCACGGCGCTGTCGTCCAGCCCGCCCCAGGCGGCCTGCGTCATCACCAGCGCATGGTTCGCCACCACCAGTTCGGCGGTGCGGGCGCGGCGGATCGTGTGCTCGATGAAGCAGCGGCGCCAGTGCGGACAGGCGGCGTGGATGCATTCGCCCCGACGATCCGCGATGCTGGCGACCAGCGCCTGCCCGTGCAGTTCGCCGAACCAGCCGGGCAGGTCGCCGCCCTGCAGGTCGCCATCATCGGTCACCATCGCCCAGCGCGCGATCAGGCCCAGCGGGATGGTGTTGGCCTGCACGAACCCGCCGGTCGAGGCGTTGACCGCGTCTTCCAGGTTCAGCAGGCACAGGTAGTTCTCCCGCCCCTTGCGGATGACGACGCGCCGCCGCCGGTCCGTCGGGTCGGGGAACAGGCGGGCGAGTTCGGCGTCGATCTGGCGCTGCAGATGGCGGGTGTAGGTGCTGACCCACACCGGGCCGTGGTTCTTCTCGGCCCACAGGCTGGCCGGCGCCAGGTATCCCAGCGTCTTGCCGGTGCCGGTGCCCGCCTCGGCCAGCACGAAATGCGGGTCGCCGCGCACATCCCGCGGCGCGAAGGCGGCCGACACCGCCCCGGCATAGTCGCCCTGGCTGGGCCGCTGTTCCGCCTGCGGCCCCAGGATCTGTGCCAGGCGCGCGCGTGCCTCGGCCTCTGCCACCGGATGGGAGGAAGGCGGCGGTGGCGGCGCCTCGTCTTCCCATTCCGCCAGGCGCTTCCAGACCTTCAGCGGTTCGGCCGACTGCGCGGCATCCGGACGGCCGAGGGCGGCGGTGACATAGGGCGCCCAGCCCCAGCCGGAGGAGCCCATGCGCGCGGCCAGGCTGGCGGCATCACGGTTCAGCACGGTGTCACGGCCCTGGTGCAGGCGGTTCAGCAGCGTGGTGGCCAGGTCGTGCAGCCGCGCGACCTCGGCTTCCAGCCCGGTCGCGGGGTCGTCGTGGTCCAGCGCCAGGGCCAGGCCGCGCGGGGTCGGGGCGGCGGTGCGGGCGGGCAGGGCGAACAGGAACAGATCCAGCAGGTCGAAGGCAGGGCCGGCGCGCATGCCCAGGCGGCGGAAGGTGGCGGGGGCGTGAACCAGGATCGGCGGCGGCATCTGCCGCAGGCGCAGGCCGGCCTGTTCGGCGGGCAGCACCAGCAGTTCCCCGTCGGGCGTCAGGATCGCCGCGCGGCCATGGCCGGCGACGACCGCGGGGGCGTCAGGCAGAAGGATCGCGCGATTCACGCCTGTTTCTAGGCGCGATCGGGGCCGGGCGTCACCTGGGTTGATGGGGGCGGGCCGCGGGTTAGGATCAACGGGACAGCGGACACATTCCGCCCGACGAGGTCGCCATGAGCATATCCGCCTTCGCCTTCACCTGCGGCCAGCTGGAAGGTTCGTTCGACCGGGTGATGGACGGGGCGCAGGGCATGGTCACCATGCCGGTGCCGGTCTTCCTGATCGAGCATCCCAAGGGGCGGATGCTGTTCGACACCGGCATCCACCCGGATTGCCAGCACGATCCCGTCGGCCGGTTGGGCGAACGCATGGCCAGCCTGTATCGGATCGGCTTCAGCCCCGGCGAGGAAATCAGCGCCCAACTGCGCGCGATGGATCGCGACCCGGATCGCATCGACCTGATCGTGAACTCGCATTTTCATTTCGATCATGTCGGCGGCAACGCGCTGGTCCCCAATGCCACCATGATCGTCCAGCGCCGCGAGTGGGAGGCTCGCCTGAACCCCGATGTGGCGATCCCGCACGGGTACGATCCCCGGGATTTCGATGTCGGGCACCGGCTGCGGCTGGTGGACGGGGAGCACGACGTGTTCGGTGACGGATCGGTGGTTTGCATCCCCACGCCCGGCCACACGCCGGGGCATCAGTCGTTGCGCATGCGGCTGGACAGCGGCGAGATCGTGCTGGCCGCGGATGCCTGCTATTTCTGCCAGACGCTGCGGGCGCGCCGGCTGCCGCGCCATGTGTTCGACCGGGACGCGATGATGGGGTCGCTGGATCGGTTGCAGGCGCTGGAAGACCGGGGGGCGCGGGTGTTCTTCGGGCACGACCCGGTGTTCTGGCAGACGGTTCCGAAGGCGCCGATGGCGATCCGGTGAGGGGGGCGGTGTTTTTGGGGCGGCGTGACTGTGTCTGTGCTATGATCGTCGCATGACCGAAGCCGAGACCACGGAGTTGCTGGCCCGCTACTCCCGGGCCGAGATATCCGCCATTCAGCTGCGCCGCGCGCTGGGGGGGATTTCCTACGGCGACGTGCTGACGCAAATGGCTCGGCATGGTCTGCCTTTGCCCCAGCCGGTAAACGAGGATAGCCGGCAGCGCATTGACCGGGCGCGGGAGTGGTTGTTTCCGCGGGCGTCATGAGTATCTCACTCTACGTCGTGGATACCGGACCGCTGATCACGCTCGCGGCCGCGGACAGCCTTGACTACCTGCTGTATCCAAACGTTCAGGTCGTCGTCCCGGATGCGGTTTTCTATGAGGCGACGCGCGATACCGCGAAGCTGGGTGCACAATCCATCATAGATTGGGTAAAGGCGAACCACACCCGGGTCGAGATTGCAGTGACGAATGCATATATCAATTTCGACGCTGCGCGTTCGGTGAATCCCCGGGCCTATGTTCCAAACCTTGGGGAACAGGCTGCGGTCGAAGTAATCGAGGAACCTGCACGACTGCGCGATGATGAGCGAGCGGTTCTGCTGTGTGAGGAAACTGCTGTCACCCGTCGGATCATCGTTCGGGAGCGTGACAGGATAGTGGAGCTGACGACGCGGGATTTTCTTACTTTGTTGCAGGAAGAACACCGCATTCAATCGGCGGAGGCAGTGTTCGAGCGTGCCTTGCTCGCGGGCCGAATTCCGTCAACGGTGGAAAAATTCCGTGATCACGATTCGTCGATCAGGGATGCCGTGCGTGAGACTTTGATGCGTACCTCGCGAAGGCGTGAGCCGCCGGAGCGTTAGCGGCGGGATGACATCGCTGACGAGCAGGTTCGGGATACGAACGTTGCGGCTGTTTGTTGCAATCTCACTGGACACAATCTGGAAAATTTCTGACGGTTTTGTCGCGCATTTTCAGTTGCACAGACGTTACGTACGACGATCAACGCACGACCTACCATACCGGCACCCAAGGCATGGCCGCGTTACTTTGCGTTCGAGTGGCCGAGCGAATTTAGAGCATGATCCCGCTGAGCGGAATCGTGGCAGCGGGTGAATCATGCGATCAAACAATAAGATAGCGCGCGCTGACCGTTTACGGTCAGCCGGAAAGCGCGCTAGCGTGGCCACTCAAACGCCAAGCGCCTCCTCACCCCAACCCAGCGGCAGCCGCCAGCTTCTTCAGATCTGCCTCGGGCCTCGCACCGTAGTGTCCGATGATCTCCGCCGCCGCCAGACTGCCGAGGCGGCCGCATTCGGCCAGCGATTTCCCCGCCGTCAGCCCATGCAGGAACCCGGCCGCATAGGCATCGCCCGCCCCGGTCGTGTCCACCACCGTGGCCGGGGCCGCGGCGATCTCCACTGTCTCGGCCCCCCGGATGACAAGGCTGCCGGCCTCGGACCGGGTCAGCGCGGCCAGCGCGACATCGCGGCGCGCCGCCTCGGCCGCGGCTTCGAACGAGTTTTCCTCGTACAGGCTGGTGATCTCGACTTCGTTCGCGAACAGGATGTCCACATGCCCGGCCACCAGCTCGCGGAACGCGGCACGGTGGCGATCGACGCAGAACGCGTCCGACAGCGACAGCGCCACCTGCCGCCCCGCCGCGTGCGCCGCCCGGGCGGCCTTGTAGAACGCCGCCTGCGCCGCCGGCGGGTCGAACAGATAGCCTTCCAGGTAGACGACCGAGGAGGCGGACACCAGGGATTCGTCCACGTCCGCCTCGCCCAGCGTGACGCAGGCGCCCAGGAACGTGTTCATCGTGCGCTGCCCGTCCGGAGTCACCAGGATCATGCAGCGCGCGGTCGGCGCCCCGTCGCGCAGCGGTGCCGACGGGAAATGCACGCCCGACGCCTTGATGTCGTGCGCGAACACGCCGCCCAGCTGGTCGTGCGCCACCTTGCCCAGATAGGCGACGCGGGCGCCGAACAAGGCGGCCACCGCGCAGGTGTTGGCGGCCGACCCGCCGCTGCTCTCCCGCGATGGCGGCATGGCGGCATAGATCTGCTCTGCTGTCTGCGCGCCGATCAGCGCCATCGCGCCCTTGCGCATGTCGTGCCGCGACAGGAACGAGTCGTCGACCGCCCCCACCACGTCGACGATCGCGTTGCCGATACCCAGGATGTCGTAGGTTGCCGCGGTCACTCTCACCTGCCTTTGGGCGGATGCGCGCGCACCGCCGCTTCGTTGACGTCAACGCCCCAGCCGGGGCCTTTCGGAAGAACCAACTCGCCATCCTCGATGGCCGGCGCGTTGATGAACAGTTCGTCGCGCCAGGCGACGCTGTCGATATCGATCTCCATGACCCGGAAGTTCGGCACCACGGCGCAGAAATGCGCGCTGACGGCCGAGCACAGATGGCCGTAATAGTTGTGCGGCGCGACGTTCACCTCGTAGGCCTCGGCCATGGCTGCGATCTTGATGGATTCCAGGAACCCGTTCCAGATCACGTCGATGATGGCGACATCCTGGGCATAGGCATCCAGGAACGGGCGGAACGCCCGCCGTCCGGTGATGCTCTCGCACGACGCGATCGGGCACGGCGCCCGGCTGCGGATCAGCGCCAGGGATTGTGGGTCCCAGGTATCGATCTCCAGCCAGGTCAGGTCATAGGGCTCCACCGCCTTGGCGACCTGCAGGAACCCCTCGGTCTTGAAGTGATAGTTCACGTCCAGGTGGATGCCCATCTCGGGGCCGGCGCCGGCGCGGAAGGCACCCAGCGTGTCACGCACCGCCTGCAGCGTCTGGCGGTCGATGTTCAGCGCCGGATAGCCCGGGGTGCGGCCGAAGCCGGGGCCGAACCCCACCAGCTTCTCGCCGTCGAACGGCAGGATATTGGTCTTCAGCGCCTTGAACCCGCGAGCCTTCACCTCGGCCCCCAGGGCGGCGACGTCGTCATAGGTGCGCAGCGGCGCGCAGCCGACGGCCTCGTGGTTGCGCACGCGATAGGTGCCGCAATGGGACCAGTACACGGGGATGCGTTCGCGCACCGGCCCGCCGAACAGTTCGTAGACCGGCACGCCCAGCGCCTTGCCCTTGATGTCCAGCAGCGCATTCTCGATCGCGGCGATGGCGCGCTGGTTCACCCCGTTCGGCGCCTGCACCTGCTTCACATACAGCAGCGACGCGATCGACTGGATCGGCCGCGGATCGGTGCCGATCAACGCCTCGGCCATGCCGTGGATCACGGCGGTCAGGCCGCGGCTGCCATCCGCCTCGGTATATTCCGACCAGCCGACCAGGCCGTCGTCGGTCGTGATCTTCAGGAAGGAGAACGTGCGCCATCCGGCATCGGCATGCAGGTCCTCGACCTTGGCGATCTTCATGATGTTTCCTCCTGATGTCCCGCGATGGGCCGCCATCCCCGGATGTCGCCGGGGATGGCGGCCCAATGGGGGCGGCCAAATGGGGGGGCGGTCAGAACCCGACCAGGTCGCCGCCCTTCAGCTTCAGCATCTCGCGCGCCTCGGCCGGGGTCGCGATCTCCAGGCTCAGATCCTCCAGGATACGCCGGATCTTCGCCACCTGCTCGGCGTTCGACTTCGCCAGCTGGCCCTTGCCGATATACAGGCTGTCTTCCAGGCCCACGCGCACGTTGCCGCCGTTGATGCCGGCCATCGTGGTGAACGCCATCTGGTGACGCCCCGCCGCCAGCACCGACCACACATACTGGTCGCCGAACAGGCGGTCCGCGGTTTCCTTGGCGAACAGCAGGTTGCGCGGTTCCGCGCCGATGCCGCCGGTGATGCCGAAGATCGACTGCACGAACAGCGGGCCCTCGACGACCTTGCGATCCAGCATGTAGGCGAGGTTGTACAGGTGCCCGATGTCATAGCACTCGAACTCGAACCGCGTGCCGTGGCCCTTGCCCAGCCGCTCCACGATGCCCTCGATGTCGTCGAAGGTGTTGCGGAAGATGAAGTTGGACGTGTTGTCCAGGTACGGCTTCTCCCACGCGTATTTCCAGGTCTTGATGCGGTCCCCGGCGCGCGAGATGTTGAAGTTCATGCTGCCCATGTTCAGGCTGCACATCTCGGGCTTGGCGACCAGCGGCGCGGCCAGGCGCTCATCCAATGTCATGGTCAGCCCGCCGCCGGTGGTGATGTTGATCACCGCGTCGGTGTTCTGCTTGATCCGGGGCAGGAACTGCATGAACACGGCGGGGTCCGGCGTGGGCGACCCGTCGGCCGGGTTGCGCGCGTGCAGATGGATGATCGCCGCGCCGGCCTCGGCGGCCTCGATGGACGACTTCGCGATCTCTTCCGGCGTGATCGGCAGATAGTCCGACATGCTGGGTGTGTGGATGGCGCCGGTGACGGCGCAGCTGATGATGACCTTGGCCATGGCGG
>CAYZKM010000029.1:0-19324 GCA_964478525.1 uncultured Bifidobacterium sp. | reverse complement strand
ATGGTCTTCGTCGCCATCGCCGCCGCGGTCAGCGTCACGAACGGGTCCATCACGTCGTAGTACCGCTTCGGCAGGTCGCCCCCCAGCACGAACGGCGTCTTGCGCGACACCGGGATATGCGAATGCTCGGGTGCCCAGACGATGTCGAACCCCCGCTCCTCCAGCGCGACGGCGAGTTCCGCCGGCCCCATCGAGTAATCGGTGAAGAACATCGATGCTCCGAACTGCATGCCTCATCTCCCCGGCAATGGCCGCCGGACGAAGGGTGCGGCGGTTTCCCGGATTGCGCAACCGCCCCCTGATATCGCCGCCTTGGGCCAGTGCGTCGATTTGTGTCAATTTTTATCCGATTCCCCGAGCCGTCGCCCCACCCGCGCCGACCGCCCTTTCCACCCCCGCCGCACGCCTGTAAGCTGCGCCGAACGGCGATCCATAAAATCGAGTTTTGTGTCAGGGTTTACGCATAGTGACTGGGCCAGCAGACAATGCCGCCGGCCCGTGGCGCATGGTGTGGCAGATCGAGGATTGGTGGGCATCCTTCCTGGGCATCGGCGTCGTGGTGGCGGCCTTCATCATCTTCCTGCAGGGTCATGACCTGACCTGGCTGGTCGTGCAGCCGCGCCCATGGGCCTCGCTGACCGAGCTGCGCGGGCAGCTGGCGCAGGATTTCCCGCTGTATACGGCACAGTACCTGGTGATGCTGGTCGTCTTCATGCTGGCCGGCGCGGCGATGGGCCTGCCGATGATCGCCTTCGCCGGCGCCTTCACCGTCCTGTATGCCCTGACCGCCGCGGTCCTGATCGCCAGCGCCTCCTCCCTGGCGCGCCGATACCACATCGACACCCCGCTGATCGCGCTCGGCCTCGGCCTGCTGCTGTCGAACGCGTTCCGACTGCCGCCGCGCCTGCAGGTGGCGTTCCGGGTCGAGTTCTATATCAAGATCGGCATCGTCCTGCTGGGCGCGTCGCTGCCGCTGACCCTGATCCTGTGGGCGGGGCCCATCGCGATCCTGCAGGCCTCGATCGTGTCGATGGTCACCTTTCTGGTCATCTATCGCACCGGGCGCTTCCTTGAACTCGACCGCCGGCTGGCCGCCATGCTCGCCGCCGGCGGCGCGGTCTGCGGCGTCTCCGCCATCGCCGCCGTCGCCGGCGCCATCCGCGCCCGGCGCGAGGACATCACCGTCGCGATCGGCATCGTCGTGCTGTGGGCGATCTTCCTGATCGTCGGGCTGCCGCTGCTGGCCCGCGCCTGGTTCCTGCCGGCGGGCGTGGCCGGGGCATGGATCGGGTCCTCGCAATTCGCCGACGCCGCCGGCTTCGCCGCCGTGCAGACCTATGGCGCGATGCTGCGCGCGGGCAGCACGCCCGGCACGCCGGACCAGGCATTGCAGGCCTACACCCTGGTCAAGGTCGTCGGCCGCGACCTGTGGATCGGCATCTGGGCCTTCGCCCTGTCGATCATCGCCATGACGCGCTGGGGCGACGCCCGAACCAGCGGCGAACCGGCGGCATCGGATATCTGGACCCGGTTTCCGAAGTTCATCATCGGCTTCATCGTCTGCGCCCTGCTGGTCAGCATGGCCGCGCACGGCGAGACGTTCCACCAGTTCAATGAAACCCTGCGCCCCGCCCTGATCGCCCCGATCGAAACCCTGCGCGGCTGGGCCTTCACCTTCAGCTTCCTCAGCATCGGCCTGACCTGCCGCGTGCGCGGCTTCGCCCCGGTGACCGGCAATGCCTTCATCGCCTTCTCGACCGGGGTCCTGGTGAACCTGGTGCTGGGCTTCATCCTCTCGGCCGTCGTCTTCCGCGCGCACTGGGCGAACCTCGCGCCGTGACCGCACCCCCCCGCTGCGGCGGATGCGCCCACTTCGTCGCCGATCCCGCCGCGATCGAGGCCGCCATCCCCGGCCTCGCCAGCCTCGGTTCGGCGCTGGCCGCCGTGCGCGGACAGGACGGGCTGTGCCGCCATCACGACATCCTGCTGGCGGCATCGTCGCGCTGCGCCGATTTCGTGGCGGCCATTGCGCAAACCGGGCCGGCGCCAAATATCAGCACGCCGCCACGGGCCAGCCACCGGACGACGCGTCCCGATTGATCCCGGTCCGGCCACCGCCTATGGGTATCCGCTTCACGGCTGCCGCAACCACAAGGACCAACCAGACCCGTGTCCGAAGCCATCCAGCTGACCCGCCTGCCCTCCGGCCTGACCGTCGTCACCGAGCGGATGGACCGGGTGGAAACCGTCTCGTTCGGCGCCTATGTCGCCACCGGGTCGCGCAACGAACGCGCCGAGGAAAACGGCGTCTCCCACTTCCTGGAGCATATGGCCTTCAAGGGCACCGAGCGCCGCTCGGCCGCCGCCATCGCCGAGGAGATCGAGGCCGTGGGCGGCCATATCAACGCCTATACGGCGCGCGAGCAGACCGCCTACTACGTGAAGGTGCTGAAGGAAGATACCGCGCTGGCCACCGATATCATCGGCGACATCCTGACGCACTCCACCTTCGAGCCCGAGGAGCTGGAGCGCGAGCGCGGGGTCATCCTGCAGGAGATCGGACAGGCCAACGACACGCCCGACGACATCATCTTCGACCATTTCCAGGAAGCCGCCTTCCCCGACCAGCCGATCGGCCGCCCGGTGCTGGGCGCCGAGGACGGCATCCGGTCGATGCCGCGCGCCACGCTGATGGGCTATATGAAGCGGCACTACGCCCATTCCAACTGCGTGATCGCCGCCGCCGGCAACCTGCACCATGACCAGATCCTGGACCTGGTCGGCCGCCACTTCACCGACCTGCCGGCGGACCCGCCGCCATCGATCGAGTCCGCCCGCTATCGCGGCGGGGAATTCCGCGAGGATCGCGACCTGGACCAGGTCCATATCGTGCTGGGCTTCCCCTCGGTCGGCTTCGGCGATCCCGACTATTATCCGTCGCTGCTGCTCTCCACCCTGCTGGGCGGCGGCATGTCGTCGCGGCTGTTCCAGGAAGTGCGGGAAAAGCGGGGGCTGGTCTATTCGATCTACTCGTTCTGCGCGCCCTACATGGATGGCGGGCTGTTCGGCATCTATGCCGGCACCGGCGAGAGCGAGGCCGAGGAGCTGATGCCCGTCACGCTGGAGGAGCTGCGCAAGGTGCAGACCGCGGTGACCGAGGCGGAACTCGGCCGAGCGCGCGCGCAGGTGAAGGCGAGCCTGCTGATGTCGCTGGAAAGCACCGGCAGCCGGATCGAGCAGCTGGCCCGCCAGATGCAGGTGTTCGGCCGGGTGGTCCCGACCGAGGAGACGGTGGCCAGGCTGAACGCGGTCACGCCGGCCGATATCCAGCGCGCCGCCGCCCGCCATTTCCGCGCCGCACCGACGCTGGCGACGATGGGCCCGGCGGCGCGGGTGCCGAACCTGGCGCAGATCGCGGAGCAGCTTGTGGCCTAGGACGGCGGCGATGCGGCCCGACACCATCATCGTCACCGGCGGGAATGCGCCCTATTTCCCGCTGATCGACGAGCTGTGGCAGTCGATCCAGGCCGCCTGCCCGGGCGAACGGCCCGCCTTCGCGGTGATCGATGCCGGCCTGACCGCGGACCAGGCAGCGCATCTGCGCACCGCCGGCGCCCGCATCGCCACGGTGCCCGACGACGCCGCCTATCCGCACGCGACCCTGCGCAAGGACCCGCGCCTGGCCGTGAACCTGAGCAAGCCGTGGCTGGACCGGATGTTCCCCGGCTTCGCCACCATCATCTTCCTGGACGGCGATACCTGGGTGCAGGACCGGGCGGCGCTGGAGCTGCTGGACGGTGCCGCGCAGCGCGGCGCCCTGGCGGTGGTCGCCGATAACGGCCGGTTCTGGGAACGCCAGATCGATGTCCGCTGGCTGCTGGGCGGGATCGGCGGGTTGTGCCAGGTCCGATCCTTCTTCTTCAAGAATGGCCGCCATGGCGGGCTGCCGCTGTCCCTGCTGAAGGAGATGGGCAACCGCGCGCAGCTGAACGCCGGCGTCTTCGCCCTGCGCACCGATGCGCCGCACTGGGCGGCGATGCGCACATGGCAGGCCCATATCCTGAAGGCCGGCGGCAAGGGGTTTTCCAGCGACCAGGTCGCGATGGGTGCGGCCATCTATGGCGACCGCCTGCCCGTGGAACTGTTGCCCAGCGGCTGCAACTATATCCGCCCCTATCGCGTCGACCTGGCGAAGGGCGCGATCGTGGAGTTCTACTACCCGTTCAACCCGGTCGGCATCGTCCACCTGGCCGGGCAGAAAGCGGTGCGGTTCGATCCCGCCGCCACCGCGCCGGTGCCCGATCTGGACGACCGTATCCACAACCTGTCGCTACGGTTCGGGCATTTCCAGCGGATGGCGGCTGCCAGCTGACTACTTGTCCTTCTTGCGCTTGCGCTTCCCCGCATCGGCCGGCTCGGCCGGCGCCGTCGGCAGGGTGTTGAAGAAGTTCACCCGCTGGTCCGCGCCCATGACCATGTAGCTGTGATCGGACCCGGTCAGGATGAACCGCGCGCCCATCCCGACATAGCGCGAGGCATTCTCCTCGTCATACACGCCGCCCATACCCAGCACCTTGCCATGCTTGCGGCAGGCATCGCCGACCTTCCGATAGGCATCGATCACCTTCGGATGCCCCATCTGCCCGGAAATCCCCAGCTCGGCCGTCAGGTCCGAGGTGCCGATGAACAGCACGTCCACCCCGTCGACCTCGGCGATCTCCTCGGCGTTGTCGATCGCCTCGGGGCTTTCCAGCATCACGATCGTCAGGATCTCGTCGTTGATCGCCTGCTGCGCTTCCTCGGTCCCGGGCGGGCGATAGCCGTACACCGCCGGCGGACCGCCCCAGCTGCGATGGCCCTGCGGCGGATAGCGGAACGCATCGGCGATGCGGCGCGCCTGCTTGGCGGTATCGACATGCGGCACCACGATGCCCAGCGCGCCATTGTCCAGCGCGCGCGTCGCCTCGTCGATCGCACCGGCGCAGACGCGCACGATCGGGGTCACCCCGGTGGGCAGCGCGGCGATGCAAAGCTGCGTGGTCTCCTGCACCGAGAACGCGCCATGCTCGGTGTCGATGAACATCCAGTCGTGTCCTGTCGCCTTCGCGACCACCGGCGCGGCGACGGTGCGCAGGTGATGCACGCCGAAGCCGATCGCGAGTTTGCCGTCCTTCAGCCGACGCTTGGTGGTGCTGGTGACCAGAGGCATGACGCACGCTCCCGTTCCGAATTTCCCCGGCCAGTATCAGCCACCCGGCAGAGCAATCAAGCGCTCGTTTGCCGATTCTCCACCAGCGCCATCACCGCATCCAGCCGGTCGGCGTCCGCGGCCGGCTTGTCGGTGCGGATGCGGGCGATACGGGGAAACCGCAGCGCGACACCGGATTTGTGCCGCGACGACAATTGCGCCGCGTCGAACGCCACTTCCAGCACCAGGGCCTTCTCCACCTCCCGCACCGGTCCATAGCGCGCGGTGGTGTGGTTGCGTATCCAACGATCCAGGAACGCCAGCTCCTGGTCGGTGAAGCCGAAATACGCCTTGCCCACGGGCACCAGCTCCTGCTCTCGCCAGACGCCGAACGTATAGTCCGAATAGTACGAGCTGCGCTTGCCATGCCCGCGCTGCGCGTACATCAGCACGGCATCGATGGTCAGCGGATCACGCTTCCATTTCCACCACAGCCCCTTCACCCGCCCGGGCACATAGGCGCTGTCGCCACGCTTCAGCATCAGCCCCTCGATCGAGGCCGCCCGCGCGCCATCGCGCAGCGCGCCGAGTTCCGCCATCGAGGCGAACGGGATCAGCGGCGACAGCGCCATCCGCGTCCGGGGGGCGCGGTCGTGCCAGGCCTGCAGCCGTTGCCGCCGCGCATCGAACGGCAGGGCGCGGATATCTTCTTCGCCATCGAACAGCATGTCGTACAGCCTGACGCCGACGGGGAACTTCCGCAGCATCGGCGCGGTGACGGTCTTGCGGTTCAGCCGCTGCTGCAGATCGGCGAAGGGGGCGACCTGCCCGTCGCGGATCACCAGCAGCTCGCCATCCAGCACCGCATGCGCGTCCATCGCCTCGACGATCTCGGGGAACGCGGCCGAGATATCCTCGGCCCCGCGGGAATACAGCCGCCGCCCGCCCGCTGTCGAGACCAGCTGCACGCGGATGCCGTCCCATTTCCACTCCGCCCGCCAGTCCGGGGCATGCAGGGTGGCGATGTCGGCATCCTCCAGCGGGTGCGCCAGCATCGGCGGGCGGAACACCGGCGCCCCAGCCGGGTCCGGGCGCGGGGCACGCCCTTCCAGCCAGGCGAACAATGGTAGATAGGGCGGGGCCAGGCCGTGCCAGACCTCCTCCACATCGTCGGGCGTCACGCTTTCGGTCGGCACCCGGGCGATTCCGGCCAGCGCGATCTTGGCGAGGCGGGCGGAGGCGCCCACGCGCAGCCCGCCGGTGATCAGCTTCAGCAGGGCCAGCCGGGTCGAGGGGTCGCAGGCATCCAGCCAGCCGGCGACCAGCCCCGCCAGCGCGGCCTTCGGCGCCGATTCAAGCGTCTCGACCACATCGGCCAGGCGCGGCGGCGGGGCGTTGGTCGGTGCGGCGGGCCACATCAGCGCGACCGTCTCGGCCAGATCGCCGACATAGTCATAGGACCACGCGAACAGCTCCGGATCGGTGCGCGCGGCGGCGAGTTCGCGGATCAGCCCCGGCTTGGCCGCGGTGAAGCCGAGTTCCCCGGTGATCGCGGCGAGGCCGATGCCGCGGTCGGGATCGGGCTGCGTGGCGAAATACCGCGCCAGCAGCGCGACCTTCGCATTGCGCGAGGGGGTGAAGACCAGACGCTCCAGCAGGTCGGCGAATGCGAGCATCGCCCATCTTGGCCCGATCGCATCAGGCGGGGAAAGCCTGCGGCAATTCCCCCGCCACCCGCGCCATCACATCGTCCCATTGGCGCGCGCGGACCTGGCGGAACAGCCGCACGGTGGGGTACCAGGGCGAGTCCTCGCGCCCCAGCAGCCAGCGCCAGTCGGGCGCGGCCGCCAGCAGCAGCCAGGCGGGCCGGCCCATCGCCGCGGCCAGGTGCCCCACCGATGTATCGACGGTGATGACGACATCCAGGCACTCCAGCAACGCCATCGTGTCTTCGTAATCCTGGATCTCGGCGCCAACGTTGATCAGCGGCGCCCGTCCGTAGTACTGGCCTGCCTGGTCCGCCGATGGTCCCTTTTGCAATGAAACCAGTGCTGTCCGGGGCAGCGCGGCGACCGGCGCAAAGGCCGACAGGGTGGCGGACCGGCGGCGGTCGTTGTTGTGCGTCGGACGCCCCGCCCAGACGATGCCGACACGGCGATAACCGCGCGGGGCCAGCTGGTGCAGCCGCTGCCGCCACGCCATCACACGGTGGGGATCGGCGCGCAGATACGGCACCGGCGCGGGCACGCTGTCGATACGTGTGCCATGCAGCCGCGGCAGGCCGGACATCGCGACATAGGCATGGAACGGCGGACAATCCTCCCACCGCGTGAACAGCGTCAGGTCGGGATGCTGCTGACGCACCAGCGGGATCAGTTCCGGCGCGCAGGCGATCGCGATGTTCGGGCAGCGCAGCGCCGCCCAGGGGACATAGCGGCAGAACTGGATCACGTCGCCGAAGCCCTGGTCGGCGACGATCAGCAGCGTCCGGTCGGCGAACGGCGTACCATCCCAGGCCGGGCGGTCCGTCTTCGGCATCAGCGGCGCGGCGCCGGCGATGCTGAAGCGCCACTCGTACTCCTCCCACCCGCGCGCCCACTCGCCCTTCAGCAGCAGCGCCTCGGCCAGGCCGAAATGCGGGCCGGCCATCCCCGGCGCCATCAGCAGCGCCGTCTCGGCGCAGGCGATGCTTTCGTCGATCTCCAGCCGTTCGTACCGGATGATGCCCAGATTGTGCAGGCACAGCGGATCGCTGGGCGACAGCGCCACGGCACGCCGGCCAGCCGCCAGCGCATCGTCCAGGCGGCCCAGAGTGCGGTACACCTCGCAGATGTTGCGTAGATACAGCGGTGTATCCACCCCGTACTCGATCGCCTGCTGCATCCGCGCCAGCGATTCCTCGTGGCGGCCCAGACGGAACGCGACGATGCCCGCCAGATGCAGCGTATCCGGCTGGTGCGGCGCCACTTTCAGGATATGGGCCAGCAGCCTGTCAGCCTCGACGAACCTGCCCGCCTTCTCATACTCGGCGGCGACGGTGAACAATTCCGCCAGCGGCACGGGCACCATCGCCGGCGCCAGGCCGGTGGGCGGCGGGATCGGCTCCATCGGTCAGTCGACCGTGTAGCCCAGCCGCTCGATCACCGGACCCAGCAGCGGCAGAACCGGTTCAAGCTGCGCGCGGTAATGGCGATAGCGGAAGCGGGACCGGTCGTACAGCGGCTCGGTCACCTGCGCATAGGACGCGGTGCGGGCGTAACGGCGGTTCTCGTGGAATTGCAGGCAGCGCGGATCGAACGGTTCGCCGATGAAGTCCAGCATCGCGCGCACCGTGCTCTCCTGGTCGTCGACCATGTCCTCATACCGGACCGGCAGATAGCGCAGCGCCATCTCGGCACGATAATGCTGCACCAGCCCCATCACCCGCACATAGTGCCGCGCTGCGGACTCCAATGAACTGGCACAGAAGAAACCATGCGTGAAATGGTTGGACATCGCCGAGACCATCACATCCAGCGGATGGCGGATCACATGGATCAGCGGCGCCTCGGGGAACAGCAGCGCGATCAGCCCCAGATCGGTCTCGTTCAGCGGCATCTTGTCGGTGAACCATGCAGCACCTGGCTGCAGGATTCCCATCTGCCCGACCTTCTGCAGATAGTAGTCCCGCAGATTGTCCAGCCCCGCGCGCTGATCGCCCATCCACAGTTCGGCCAGCGCCTCGGGATACGACAGCGGGCTGTTCAGCATGCGCCCCATGATGCCGGTCAGATCGTGGATCAGCGGCAATTCGTCGCCGGCACAGATGCGCGGATGGGCGGACAGCGTCTGCTCCACCACCGTCGTGCCGGATCGGGGAAAGCCCAGCACGAAGACCGGCTGCGCCACATCGGCGCGCACGCCGGCGCGCGGCAGCGTGCGCAGGCGAGCGGCGACGAAGAACCCGCGCAGGCGCGCGATCAGCGCATCCGCCACGCCATCCAGATAGCGATTGCCGCTCAGTTCGGCGGCCAGGCGCTTGCCTTCGACGAAAGCGGCGAAGGCGTCGTCGTACCGGCCCATCTGATCCAGCAGCCGGCCCTTCTCGGACAGCTCGGTCGGACCCAGCCTGCCCTCGCTGTCCTGCGCGGCCAGGCGGTCCAGCATCGCCAGCGCCTGATCGTATCGTTTCATACGACCCAGCACCACCGCCCGGGTCAGCAGCACGCCCGGATCGTCGGGCCACAGCGCCTGCATGCGATCCAGCTTGTCGTTCGCGGCGGCGAAGTCGCGATCGGCTTCCTCCAGCCGAGCCCAGCCTAGCAGGGTCTGGCGGATGGCGGGCGCGGCGGCGGTGGATTCCTCATACAGCGAGCGGGCTTCCTGCATCCGGCCCTGATTCTTCAGGTTCCAGGCCAGGTTCGCCAGCAGGATCGGATCGCGCCGACCGGACAATTCCAGCATGCGGCGATAATGAAACTCCCCGGTCTGCGGCCGTTGCGCCTCGGTCATGATCATGCCCATCAGGTTGTGGGCCTGCGGATTCTCCGGGGCGATGCGGATGGCGTTGCGGGCATGCGTCTCGGCTTCGGCCAGGGCGCCTTTGCCCAGCAGCAGCAGCGCCAGCTCGTTGGTGGCGACGAGATTGTTGGGATCGAACGCAACGATCCGCCGCAGCAGCGCCTCGGCCGCGCGGTGGTTGCCCTGGGCATTGCGGATCTCGTACAGCACCGACAGCGCGCCAGGCCGGTCGGGCGACAGTTCCAGCACGTCCAGGCACAGCCGTTCGGCCGTTTCCGTCGCGCCCTGGCGGTGCGCCTGCACGGCGCGCTCCACCAGCGGGACCAGGTGGCGCACCGATTCCGCCGGCGGCAGGCTGGCGGCATCCAGCCCGCAGCATCGGGCATGACGCAGGCCACTGCCGCAGGGGCACGGCGAAACCGACGGTGCGTTCATCCGCGGCGCAATCCGCCCGCCGGGCGGCGCCCGATCGCAGACGTTCGCCCGATGCGCGACGACAGCCTGGCCCGCACGGATTCCAGGGCCGGACCCGCGACATGCAGCGGCGCACAGCCCATCGCATCCCACACCCGCATGGCGAAATCGGGATGCAGATGCACGACATCGCCGCCATTGTCGAAATTCGCGCGGTCACCGGTGTCGAGATAGGTCTCGCAGGGCAGTTCCTCGGCCAGCAGCACGTCGTGGCGCGGCAGTTCCACATGAAAATAGACCACGCGGTCCATCGGTTCGCGCACCACCGTCGTGCCGTTGACCAGGTATTTCACCGGGATCAGCACATTGTCGGCGAACACGGCATGATTGGGGCTGAGCCACAGGTCGCGCGCGGGAATGCCCTTGGCGAAGGCGCCGGCTTCGATGCGGATCGGCCAGACCGCGTCGGGCCGGGGATGGCGCGCGCAATCGACCTCGCGACGGCCGATCCATGCCACCGCCTGCTGCCCGGGTTCGCCGGATGCGGTGACGATACAGTCGCCCACACACAGGTCCTGCACCGCGACCGGCCCGCGCGTGGTGCGGATCAGCGTGCCGGCGCGGAAGCAGGGCGGCGACAAGGTGATCTGGTCGGCGCTGACCACGACGGACTGGAACTGATAGTCGTGCGCCGGGTCCAGGCGGAAATCCAGCACCGGCCCGCCGGCGATGACCACCTGCAGCGTGTTGCCGGCCAGGATCGTGCCGGATTGTGCGACCATCGCATCCGGCAGGTCGATGACGGTGCCGGCGTCGAAGCCGGTGATCAGCCCCGCCATCGCGGCCGGCGTGCCCAGCGACAGCGTGCCCGACGTGGTGGCGAAGGTGATGGTTTCGGTGGCGGCGACGGTGCCGCCGACGGCCAGCGTGCTGTCGGTGTCGATGGTGACGGTGCCGGTGCCGCTCAGGTCGTCCAGCTGCACCGTGGACGGATCGATCAGCACCATGCCGTCGTTGATCAGGTCCGCCGCCCCCAGCAGCGCGGCGTTGAGCAGGGTCAGCGTGCCGGCATTGGCGATGGTGCCGCCGGCGGCGATGGTGTTCGTACCCATCAGCGTCCAGGCGCCGCCGGCATCGATGACGGTCTGGCCGAAATTGATGAACTGCGTGCCCAGGCTGGCGATGGCGCCGGTGCCCGCCCCCAGTTCCAGCGTCGAGACCGCGGGCGCGCCGGCGGTGTTGGCGCCCTGCACCTTGCCGGTGAACACCGCGCCTGGCGCAATGACCAGGCGGTTGGTGAAGCCCGCGCCGAACCGGACCGCGTAGTTGCCGCTGGCGCCGATGCTGCCGGCATTCACCACCGTGCCCGACGCGCCCACGATCGCCACGCCGCCATAGCCGTTGATCGTGCCGGACGCGGCATTGGTGACCGCCCCGCCCGCCACCAGGTAGACGCCGCGATTGTTGGTGCCGGCGATGATGCCGGCATTGTCGACCGTCGCGGTGTCACCCCCCAGCGCCACGCCGTAGTCCAGGCTGGACAGGTCGCCGCCGGCCAGGTTGGTGACGGTGCCGCCCTTGCTGCCCTGGATCGCCGATCCGGCCAGCCCCTGCACTCGCCCGGCATTGACGATCGTCGGGGTGCCGTCGCTGAAGCCAATGCCGCTGTAATGGCCGGTGATGGTGCCGCCCGCGGCATTGGTGATCACCGACGCGATGGTGCCGCCGATGCCGCTGTTGGTCGTGCCGGTGACGATGCCCGCGTTCGCCACCGTGGCCGGCACGCCGGTCAGGTACAGGCCAAACGCCGCGCCGGACAGCGTCGCGCCCGCCGCATTCGTCACCGACCCGCCCGCCGACAGCAGGATGCCGGCGCCCAGGCTGGCATCGATCAGGCCATCGTTCAGCACGGTCGCGGCCGCGCCATACAGGTTGGCCCCGCGCGAACGCCCCTGCACCACGCCGGTGGCGGCATTGGACAGCACGCCGCCCGCGCTGAACCGCACGCCGTCGCCCGACGCCGTGCCCAGCGGAATCAGCGTGCCGGCGTTGATCACGGTGCCGCCCGCCGACAGCCGCACCCCGCCATACCCGCCGCTGGCGACCGCGCCCGCGGCGTTCGATACCGTGCCGGCGGATTGCAGCTGCACGCCCCAGCCATAGGTGCCGGCCAGTGTGCCGGCATTGGTGACGGTCTCGACGCCACCATACAGGCGCACCGCGTCATAGCGTCCCGTGATGGAGGCGCCGGCGGCATTCGTCACCGCGGCGGTGCCGCCGGAAATCACGATGCCCTGCTGGCTGGCCGAGATCACACCGCCGGTCATGTTGGTGACCGTGCCGCCGCCGTTCAGGAACATGCCGTGCCGGGTGGCGGTGATCAGCCCCTGGTTGGTGGCCGTGTCCCCGGCGACATAGATCCCGTCGACCCCGGCGACGATCGTGCCGCCCGACAGGTTTGCCGCGGTGCCGCCGCCGTACAGCACGATCCCGGTCCGCGCCGCGGCGACCGACCCGGCATTCTCGGCCACGCCCGGCTGGGCGCCGATCACGATGCCCAGCCCACCGGCGATCACGCTGCCCGAGGCGGCGTTGGACACCGTCCCGCCCGGTGCGATGACGATCGCATCGCCGCTGGCACTGACCTGGCCCTGGTTCAGGATGGACCCGCTGTAGACCGCGACGGCGATCCCGGTCGCCCCGGTCACCACGCCCGCGGCCTGGTTGGTCACGACCCCGCCCGACCGCAGCGACACGCCGGCCGTCGTCCCGCCGATGCTGCCGGCGTTGACCACGGTATCGGGGGTGCTGGACGGCGCGCCGAGCACCGCGACACCGTCGTTGGTGATCACCCCGGTTGCGGTGTTCGTCAGCGTGTAGTCGCCAGGCAGGGAGATCCCCGTCGTGACGGTTACCGCGTTCGTGATGGTGGTACCGGACATCGTCGACCCCCGCTGACCAGCGCCGCGGGCAAGGATGTCATTGTGCGACGCAACCGACTGGTGGGCAGATTACAACGGCAGTACGGTTCTGGCCAGCGCAATCCCAATTACCACGGTATGTCTCAGGCCCTGCGAACCACCTCCGGATTGGCCAGCCGCAGCGCCCCGCCTTGAGCATAGGCGACGATCTGCTCGAACGTCTCGCGGAAATACAGCTCGAAATTCTCCCATTCCGCCCAGCCCAGATGCGGCGTGCAGACGACATTGGGCATCGACAGGAACGGGTGGTCGCCGTTCACGACCGGCTCCTGCTCATACACATCGACCGCGGCATAGCCCGGCCGCCCCGCCCGCAGCGCGGCCAGCAGCGCGCCGGGCTGGATCAGTTCGGCGCGCGAGGTGTTGATGATCAGCGCGGTGGGCTTCATCCGCGCCAGGTCCTCGGGCCCGACGATGCCGCGCGTGTCCGGGCGCAGGCGCACATGCAGCGACAGCACGTCCGCGCGCTCGAACAGCTCGGCCTTCGACGCCGCGGCCTGATAGCCGCGCTCCCGCGCCAGGGCCGCGGATTTCGCCTGCCCCCAGACCAGCACCTGCATGCCCATCCCGGCGCCCGCCCGCGCCACCAGCGACCCGATGGCACCCAGGCCGAAAATGCCCAGCGTCGACCCGCCGAGGCGATGCGACAGCGTGTTCGGCCATTCGCCGCGACGCATCCGTTCGGCCTCGACGACAATGTTGCGGCGCGCCGCCACCATCAGCGCGATGGTCAGTTCGGCGGGCGAGGACGGGGAATTGCTCGCCCCCGTCGAGACCAGCACCCCGTGATCGGTGCAGGCCTGGAAGTCGATGGTGGTGGCGTTGCGCCCGACCAGGGCGATCATGCGCAGGTTCGGCAGGCGTTCGATCAGCGCGCGGGTGAATGCCACCCGTTCCCGGATCGCGACGATCACCTCGGCCGGATACAGCCGTTCCACCAGTTGGTCGAAGCTGGCCGCCGGCTCGCGGTAGCGCACGACGTCGTGGCCCGCCAGCAGCGCGTAGCACGGCAGCTGCGGGACCATGTCCTGGTATTCGTCGGGGATGACAATCTTCATGATCAGTACGGTACCGTTCCGGTGACGACAGTCCTGTGCAGCCGGCGGCGGTGCAGCGCCATGTCCGGATGCGCCAGGGCACGATGGACCAGGCAGCGATTGTCCCACAGCACCAGATCGCCCGCCCGCCATGCATGTGTGTAGACGAACCGTGCCTGTGTCGCGAAGGCCAGCAGGTCCCGCAGCAATTGCGCGCCCGCCTCCCGCTCCATGCCGATGACGTGGCCGGCATGGTTGCCCAGGTACAGCACCTTCGCGCCGGTATCGGGATGGGTGCGCACCAGCGGATGGCGCACCGGCGGGCGTTCCCGCTTCTGCTCCTCGGTCGCCTCCCGCCCATGGCAGTTGATCCGGCTTGCCTCCCAGCTATGCTCGGCCTGCAATCCTTCAAGCCGCTGCTTCATGTCGTCGGGCAACGCGGCATAGGCCATCGCGGTGTTGGCGAACTGGGTCTCGCCGCCGGCAGGTGGCAGTTCCACCGCGTGCAGCATGGTCAGCAGCGACGGCACCGCGTGATAGGACTTGTCGGAATGCCAGTAGTAATTGCCGCGTTCGCCCGGCGATGCCGTCGGATTGCCGTCGGCGTCCAGGTTCGACACGGTATGGACAGCCGTATAGCGCTCGCTGTCGACGAAGCGACCGACATGGCGGGTCTCGACCTCCCCGAAATGCGTGGTGAAGTCGAACTGCTGTTCCTTGCTCAGCGCCTGGTTGCGGAACACCAGCACCGGATGCGCGCGGAACAGCGCCAGCAGGCGCTGCTTGCCGGCGGGGGACAGGGGCTGCGACAGGTCCATGTCCGTGATCTCGGCGCCACCCACCTCGGCCAGGCCGCGGGTCTCCCCGGGGCGAGGCGCGGTCTCAGGCAGCGGCCGTTCCATCGTCTCGCTCATGCCCATCCTCCGGTTCAGGCGGCGCGGCTGGCGGGCGGCGCCGTCATGTGGTCGCGCAGCAGACTGCCCCAGCCATGGATCGGCCTGGTGTGGCCGGCCAGGCGCAGCACCGCCCACAGGCTGACCTGGTTGGTCGTCAGCACCGGCTTGCCCAGCGCCTGTTCCAGCGCGTCGACGATGCCCAGCGTCATCCAGTTGCCGCAGGCCAGCATCACCGCCTGCGCGTCCGGGCGATCGACCTGCCGGCCGAGGTCCAATGCCGTCGCCGCGTCCAGCAGCCCGATCTCCAGGTTGCGCACCAGCCCCATCGCCTGGTGATGCAGCACGCGATATCCGCTTGCCTCGATGAACGACGCGGCCATGCGGTTGACCTCGTCGCTCCAGGGCGCGGCGATGGTGATGCGGGAAATGCCCAGCGCCGCCATCGCCTCGTTCTGCGCGGTGGCCGCCGTGGTGGCGGGCCTGCCCGACGCGGTGGCGATCCGCTGGGCGAGTTCCTTGTCATAGCCCGGACCGCGCCGCGAGCTTGGCGCCGTGGCGGCCAGCACGATGGCATCGACATCGGCATCGGCCAGCTTGCGGGCCTCGGTCTCGATATCCTCGACGATGCGGACGGTCGAATCCGCCTCGACGGTGCGCAGCGGCAGGCGCGCGACATGCAGGCTGACGCCGGGCGGCATCACCCGCCAGTACTCGATTTCCTGCGTGGTGTTGGACGATGGCAGCAGCAGGCCGATCCTGCGAGACTGGGCGCGGTCCGCCATGGCGATCCTCGGGCGATTGAACGGCGCGACTGTTTCAGCGCGGGGTGTGGCTGTCAAACCGGGCGCGGCGCGTCCCGCCGGGCACGCGCCGCGCCGGGCCTTTATGGTTCCTTCACCAGCAAGGCGAGGATCTTTTCCAGATGATCATCCGCCATCTGCCGCAGTTCCGCGTCGGTGCGGTCCTGCACCGGATGCGGGACGAAGACATAGGCCGGATCGGTGCCCAGCGCCCGGGACTGCACCGCCGCCGCGTCGATGAACTCGGTCGTGGCCACGCCCACCGCCGGGATGCCGCGGGATTCGAGATCCGCCAGGTCATGCGTACAGCACGACGTGCACGAGCCTCAGTCCGCCAGCCCTTCGATGACCAGGTCCACTTCCGCGTGCATCTGCTGGCGCAGCGGCACCGGCGCGGGCTTCGCCACGGTCGGCTTCATGTAGCGCTTCACGGTGATCCCGCGTTCCGTCAGACGTTCGTCCAGACGGTCGAGGAACACGTCGCCGCGTGGCTTCGAGATATCCAGCAGCCCCACCGTCAGCCCTTGCAGGCGGTCGGGCCTGGCCAGCCGTTCCCGGTGCGTCGGGCTGTGTTCCGACGTCGGGTCGAGAAGGATCGTCACGATCTCACCTCCCTGGTTACGGGCAGGCTGCCGGCGGCACCGCCGGACGACCAGCCCCCGATGATGCCGGAGAACATTCCGGCCCCGCCACCGGCGCGCACGATCATCAGACCGCCGGGCCGGAACTTGTTGAAGGACCCGCCGGCATCCGAGGCCGGCCGTCCCTCGGCGATCCCCAGCGCGCCCGACACCAGGCGGTCGCCCGGGATCTCGCACAGGCGATACAGCTGTTCATACAGGCGCTGCTTGGTCCAGCCCGCGGCGCGGAACGTGCGCTCGTGCTCGGGGCAGACCACCAGCATGGCATCGCAGGCCGGCGCCAGCTTCACGCTGTGGATGGCCTTCAGCGATTCCGCCATGCTGCGCGACAGGCTTTCCGGATCGCGCGACTTCTGGTCCACCACGCCTTGCAGGCCGAATCCGGCGAACACCGTCACCGCCGAGACGCCACGGGCCAGGCCGCGTTCCACCGACAGCGGGTCCCAAGACGAGCCCTCCTCGTCCTCGGCGAAGCAGTATGTGTATTTGCCGGGATTGCCCAGCGTGGCGCGATCGACTTCCTGCGGACGGCCGCCGCCGACATTGCGGATGATCAGCTGCAGCGCCCGCCCGATCGTGGCATTGGCGCGATTGCCCTGCCCCAGCGCGTTGCCGCGTGCGTTCATGCCGATCTGCGTGCGCACCGGCCCGTTCACCACCAGCACGGGGCCGACGAACATCGTCGTCGCCAGCACGCCATGCATGGTGAACGCCGGGTCCAGCGCCGCCTCCACCGCGGCCAGCACCACCGGCAGGTATTCCGGCTTGCACCCGGCCATCACGGCGTTGATCGCCACCTTCTCCACCGTCAGCGCCACCAGGGTCGGCGGGGCGATCCCCACCACCTCCTGCGGGTCGCGCGTCGTGCCCGACAGCATCCGCAGCACGCGTTCCTGTGTCGGCGGCACCGTCGGCAACCCGTCGGACCAGCCGCGGGCGTACATCGCCTCGAACTCGTCCTCGCCGCTGCCCAGTTCGATGTGCCGAGCGGTGAGGCCGGTCTGATGGTGGCGGATTTTCAGGGCGTCGAGCATGTCGGGTTCGGCGTTGCGCGCCCCGCAGCCCGGGCGGAATGCCGGCAGGCCGGTGCCGATGCCCTGGAAGCCGCTGATCCGCTCCCACTCGGCGCGGTCCCAGCCATGGGTGCGCGCCACATCCCGCCCGTCCTGGCGGCGGATCAGCGTGGGCACGAACGCGATGTCCAGATGGTGGGACACGTCCAGCGCCGTGTCGTCGACCGCCGCGACCTCGGCCGGGAAGGCCGGATCGTCCTGCGTGTACACGGTCAGGACGCCCAGGCGCGCCAACTCGGCCAGCACGGGGGTGGTGAGTACACAGGTGGGGCAGTCGCGCTTGACGACGGCGATCAGCCCGTCGGACGGGATCGAGGGTGCATCCTGCGGCACGGCGTTCGATCCTCCTGTGGAAGACCCGCCCAGTATGGCCCCTGGAATACGGCGCGGTCCAGGCGGAATGCGCGCCCGGCCGGCCCACCTTGGCACCCCGCGCCCTGGGCGCTAAACCGTCTGCAGCAGGCCCCCAGAGGAAACGAGACGCATGATCAACAAGATCGTCCAGTCCATGGCCGATGCCATGGCGGGCATCAAGGACGGATCCACGGTATTGCTGGCGGGCTTCGGCTCGGTCGGCCAGCCCAACGCGCTGATCGACGGCTTGATCGAGCAGGGTGCCAAGGACCTGATCGTCGCCGCCAACAACGCCGGCGCCGGCCATGTCGGCCTTGCTCGGCTGATGGAGCTGGGGCGGGTGCGCAAGATCGTCTGCTCGTTCCCGCGCTCCTCGGACCCGGTGGTGTTCGAGACGCTGTATCGCGCCGGCAAGATCGAGCTGGAAATCGTCCCCCAGGGCACGCTGGCCGAACGGATCAGGGCCGCAGGCGCCGGGGTTCCGGCATTCTTCACGGCGACCGGCGTCGGCACCAAGATGGCCGTCGGCAAGGAACACCGCGAGATCGAGGGCCGCACCTATATCCTGGAAAGCGCCCTGAAGGGCGATGTCGGCCTGGTGGAGGCCTGGGAAGCCGACCGGTGGGGCAACCTGACCTACAAGCTGGCCGGGCGGAACTTCAACCCGATCGTCGCCATGGCATCCGATATGGCGATCGTGCAAACTCAGCACATCAGAGAGCTGGGGGAACTGCACCCCGACGCCATCCACACGCCCGGCATCTTCGTCGACCGGGTCCTGCACGTGCCGTACGGCGACCCCGGCGGCTTTTGACCGATAACAGGAGACGCAGCGATGTCCGCCACCGTCGATTTCAAGCCGTTCAGCCGGGTCCAGATGGCGCAGCGCGCCGCCGCCGACATCCCTGAGGGCTGGTACGTCAACCTGGGTATCGGCATCCCGACCGCGATCGCCGACCATGTGCCGCTGGACCGGGAGGTGATCTTCCATTCCGAGAACGGCGTGCTGGGCATGGGTCCGGCGCCCGAGCAGGACAAGATCGAGCCCTGGCTGATCAACGCCGGCAAGCAATACGTCACCCTGCGGTCGGGCGGCAGCATCTGCCACCACGGCGACAGCTTCGCGATGATCCGCGGCGGGCACCTGGACCTGTGCGTGCTGGGCGCGTTCCAGGTCGCCGACAACGGCGACATCGCCAACTGGGCCACCAGCGAGAACGACACCGCCCCGGCCGTCGGCGGCGCGATGGACCTGGCCGCCGGGGCCAAGCGCCTGTGGGTGCGGATGGAGCACACGACGAAGGATGGCCAGGCGAAGCTGGTCACCCAGTGCAGCTATCCGCTGACGGCGCAGGCCTGCGTGAAGCGCGTCTATACGAACCTGGCGACGATCGACGTGACGGAACGCGGCTTCGTGGTGCTGGGCATGGCACCGGGCCT